>CALLXZ010000312.1 GCA_937875605.1 uncultured Moheibacter sp. | reverse complement strand
AATGTTGGATTTGGCAAATTTAGGATTTACTGTTGATTTCCTGAATGTGGATTATCAGTTTGATGGTGTTAATACGGTTCCGGTCAATAAAGATAGCGGAGGACAAGGTTCCATATTTTTGGATGACGTGGTATTCCGGGATACAAAATACAATACAAAAGGAGAAGTCACCGGATCTTTATTATTCCGAGATTTTGCAACTTGGTTTCTCAACTTGTCATTTAACACCAATAATTTATTGGTGATGAATACTAATATGTCACACAATGAATTGTTTTACGGAAGGGTATTTGGTCAGGGAGCATTTGAGTTGTTCGGTCCGCCGGAACGATTGGATATTTCAGCCAAAGCTATCATCAACGATGGTTCAGAATTTACTATCAATACAGGAGCGACCAAAATAGAATCCGGAAGCGATTTGGTACGATTCATTCCCGAAGGTGATAAAGAAAAAGACGATGGAATGCCGCGAGGAATGAACATAGACTTGGACATAACCGCTACTCCAAGTACAACTGTAAATTTGATATTTGATCCGGTTTCAGGCGATATGGTAACGGCAAATGGGGCAACGGAAAATTTGCAATTTAATTTGAGCCGTTCCGGAAATATGACCATGAACGGTACATATACGTTGGAATCTGGAGAATATAAACTTCGACAAGTGGCTTTGCTCAACCGGGATTTTGACATTCAGCCGGGAAGTTATGTAAGTTGGGATGGCGGAAGTGCGATGAATGCCACAATGAATATCAACGCAACTTACGAACGTACAGTTTCAAATGTGGGAGAATACCTCGGAGCCGGTTATAGTCAGACGTATGATGTGGTTTTGGGAATCAATATTTCCGAAACACTTGAAAGTCCACAGATGGATTTTTCGGTCGCAATTCCAAAAGCCGGTACCGATGTGCAGTCGATGATCGATTATAAATTTAATCTGGATCCGGATGAAAAAATGATTCAGTTTGGTTCGGTATTGTTGATCGGTCAATTTATGACCAATACGGATTCGGTTCTTACGGCGGGAGCAACTTCCACAGGCGCAGGAATCGCCTTGAAACAATTAGGTGGAATCATCGAATCCATCATCGCAGGTGGAGGTGTGAGTTTAGATCTGGATTATGTTTCCGGTTCTCAACTAAGTAATACTTCTGATCGATTTAAAACGGGATTGCGTGTGGATTTGAGCCCGAGATGGAACATAAACGGCGCGGTAGGTGTTGCCGTAGGAAATACTTCGGGGTTGGATAATTCTACAACGGTGGAAACAGAAGTTCAATGGGATATTTCCCGAAAAATGGACAAAAGTATGGTCGTGAACTTCTTCACACGACCGACAAATTTTGGAGTTCAGAATTTCGGTGGAGCCGGAAATTTCCAAAGTTTTGGGGCGGGAATAATTTATAAAACTTCGTTTGACCGTTTTTCTGAAATCTTTAAAAAAGAAGAAACTCTATCTCCGGTATTGATGCAGGGAAGAAATCAAGAGCCACCTTCTTTGTTTGATTTGCCTCAGGAAAAACAAGATTCCGTAAATTCGGAAGAACAAGAAAGAATGATAGAGAAAAATGATTCGCTACCAAAGAAAAAAGTATCCCAATCCAAAAATTCTGCTACTAAATCCAAAAACGGATTGGTTCGATTTAAATAAAAAAGTTTATTGCTAAAAGCAATAAACTCACGCAAAACAAACAAAAGTGATGAGTTGAGTAAAAACTTCAACTCACAATTGAAGTCAAATTTAAAATAAATCGAAATAAATTTAAAAATATTCGCATAGATTTTGTTTATATTTTATATAATTAGTAATATTGTTGCTTTTAAATTATTAAATTAATAAAATACGTAGGTAATTATGAAATTGAATTATGAAATTGATGATGTGGATAAAACCATCTTGATGTATTTAATCGAAAATACGCGTATGCCTTTTACGGAAATTGCCAAAAAAATGAATGTTTC
Source organism: uncultured Moheibacter sp. (assembly GCA_937875605.1). GTDB lineage: Bacteria > Bacteroidota > Bacteroidia > Flavobacteriales > Weeksellaceae > Moheibacter. Next base: position 356 of record CALLXZ010000312.1, on the reverse strand, counting down.
GGCGGGAACGATTCACGTAAGAGTAAAAAAATTAGAAGATGCCGGCATTATCAAAGGAACTACTTTGATTACGGATTATGATAAAATGGGATATCAGTTTGTAGCTTATTTAGGGTTGCTTTTGACGAAGACCAATAAAATCCAGCAAGTTGTAGAGGAGTTGTACCAAATTCCAAATGTTACGGTGGCGCACATAGTGGCTGGAAAATATAATATTTTTTGCAAAATAAGAGCGCGTGATACCAATCATGCAAAAGAATTAATTTATAAGATTGATCAGATCGATGATGTCCTACGCACCGAATCCATGATTTCGCTTGAAGAAAGTTTCAACGATAAAAACAGATTGATGAAAG
>CALLXZ010000311.1 GCA_937875605.1 uncultured Moheibacter sp. | reverse complement strand
TTGGACATTTTTTGTCCGTTTTTATCCAAAACCAAACCGTTAGAAACTACATTTTTGTAAGCTACACTATCGAATACCAAAGTTCCGATTGCGTGTAAAGTATAAAACCAACCACGAGTCTGGTCTACTCCTTCCGCGATAAAATCAGCCGGATATTTAGAACCGGAATCAATCCATTCTTTATTTTCAAAAGGATAATGGAATTGTGCATAAGGCATAGCTCCCGAATCAAACCAAACGTCAATCAAATCACTTTCGCGTTTCATCGGCTTGCCTGAATTCGAAGTCAAAATAATTTTATCCACGATGTTTTTATGCAAGTCAATTTTTGCATAATTTTCTTCAGACATATTTCCGACTTCAAATCCTTCGAATGGATTCTTTTTCATCAATCCTGAATCAATTGATTTTTGGATTTCATTCATCAATTCTTCAACCGAACCGATGATGATTTCTTCCATTTTATCTTCTGTACGCCAGATTGGCAAAGGAATTCCCCAATAACGAGAACGTGAAAGATTCCAGTCATTTGCATTTTCCAACCAGTTTCCAAAACGACCTTCTCCGGTTGCTTTAGGTTTCCAGTTGATGGATTTATTCAATTCTGCCATGCGTTCACGAACCGAAGTCACTTTGATAAACCAGGAATCCAACGGATAATACAAAATCGGCTTGTCGGTTCTCCAGCAATGCGGATAATTGTGTTTGTATTTTTCTACTTTGAAGGCTTTGTTTTCTTCTTTCAGTTTGATGGAAATTTCAACATCTACCGAACGTTCAGGCGCGGTTCCTTCGTCGTAATATTCATTTTTCACATATTTACCACCGAAACCTTCCGGCAATTGTGCAACAAATTTTCCCTGTAAATCCACCAAAGGAACGGGATTTCCGTTTTCGTCCAAAACCAACAATGGCGGCACACCGTGTTCTTTCGCCACTTTCGCATCATCTGCGCCAAAAGTCGGTGCTGTATGAACTATTCCGGTTCCGTCTTCTGTCGTCACGAAATCTCCGTCAATTACGCGAAATGCTTTGTCCGCATCTTCAAATGGCAAAGCCCAAGGCAATAATTGCTCATATTTGATTCCAACCAAATCTGAACCTTTGAAAGTTTCGATGATTTGATATGGGAATTTTTTGTCGCCCTCTTTGAAATTTTCAAAATCAGAAGGTTCATTTGATTCAAAATAATTTTTCCCGAAAACAGAATTCAACAATGGTTTCCCCAAAATGACTTTCTGTGGACGGAATG
>CALLXZ010000310.1 GCA_937875605.1 uncultured Moheibacter sp. | reverse complement strand
CCTGATTCACAACGGTATTTTGACATTCATCATACGCCGGAAGATACGTTTGAGAAAGTCAACAAACGGGAATTGCATTTGGGAGCAGTTGCCATGGCGCAGATTGTTTATATGATTGATAAATATTGGTAAATTAATTATGAGTACTAATCATTCTGAATTAATTCATTCTATTTCCAAATTTATTTCACTTTCTGAATCTGAAATTAAAGAAATCGAACGAGTGTTTGAACCTATTTCGGTTAAAAAAAACATCAAACTTGAAGAAGAAAATAAATTGACACGATACCTTTATTTTATCAATCGGGGTTTTGTTCGTGTTTTTTATATGGACAATGGCGAAGATAGAACAACTCAAATCAATTGTCCATCCAGATTCATCACATCTTTTCAGAGTTTTATCACACATTCTACTGCTTATGACAATGTGGAAACGATTACCGATTGTGAATTATTAAGAATTTCTAAATCGGATTTAGATGAATTGAATCAAATCGTACCAAAATGGAGCATTTTTGGTGAAAAAATCTATGAACAAGCGCTTGTATTCAATGAAGCGAGAACCAGAGATATGATTGTTCTTTCGGCTGAGGAACGTTACCTAAAACTTATCGAAAATCAGCCCGATATCATCAAAAACGTACCTTTACAATTCATTGCTTCATATATCGGAATAAAACCGGAAAGTCTAAGCCGAATTCGTCGCCAACTGATTTCCTAACATTTGTTAGGTAGTTTTTATTTCAAGCTTTGTCAATTTGTATCGAAAAAAATAAAGATACAAAAATGACAAAATTTCCTTATCAAACAGCACTTATTACAGGAGCTTCATCCGGAATCGGAAAAGCATTTGCATACGAATTAGCAAAAAAAGGTATTGACCTTGTTTTGACGGCACGTTCAGAAGATAAACTTTCTGAAATTACGGAAGATTTAAAATCCAAATTCGGGATAAATGTAACTTATTTTCTTGCTGATTTAAACGAATCAGACGCTCCTCAAAAATTAGTTCATCAATTGGAACAAGGAAAAATAACCATTGACTTGTTAATCAACAATGCAGGAATCGGAAAATGGACTAATTTTTTAGATCAATCCGTTACAACTTATCAGGAAATGATTCAATTAAATATCAGTTCTTTGGTCAGTTTAACCCAACTTTTGATTCCCAATATGTTGAAAAATAAAAAAGGAGGCATCATCAATATTGCTTCAACGGGAGCATTGCAACCTTGCCCCTATATCGCTGTTTATTGCGCCAGCAAAGCATTTGTTCTTTCATTTTCGGAATCACTTTACGGAGAATATTTGGATAAAGGAATTACGGTGACGGCAATTTGCCCGGGAAATACCCAAACGAATTTTCAAGTAACGGCGAATGCTAATACCAATGGAATGACCTATGAAAGTCCGGAAAAAGTTGCAAGCCAAAGTTTAAAAGCTTTGTTGGACAAGAAAAACAATAAAATAATCGGATACAATAATTTTCTTCAATCTTTTATTCCGAGACTTTTACCACGAAAAACGGTTATCAATATCGTAAAAAACATGATGAATAAGAAAGTAAATGCTTGATTTTTTAATTTAAATGTTTACAGGATTCTTCACACGTTAAATTTTTGTAGAAATTCCATAGTTGTACGGTTTTTGATGAGAACGAATTCATGAAAAATTTATTTTTAATTGGTTTTCTATGTTTATTTTTGGGATGTCAAGCGCAGGAATCCAAACCTATACTTAAAGCAGTAAATTATGATGAGTTAAAATCAGTCATCCAAAAAGAAGACGGAAAATTATATGTGGTCAATTTTTGGGCAACTTGGTGTAAACCCTGTATCGAAGAACTTCCCGCTTTTATGGAAGTCAATAAAATATTTAAAGATGACCCGAATTTCAAAATGATTTTGGTTTCGATGGACAGCAAAAAAATATTGGATACCAAAGTCAAAAGTTTTTTGGAAAAGAATAATATAGATGTGGATGTTTATCTGTTGGACGATATAAAACGTATGAACGAATGGATTCCGGCAATCGATCCCAAATGGAGCGGCGCAATTCCGGCAACGGTTTTTTATAAAAATGGAAAAAAAGTGAAATTTCACGAATTGCAAATGACACAATACGAGTTAGAAGATATAGTGAATGAAAACCTCTAATTAGAATATAACCTTATTAAAAATAGAAACGATGAAAAAATTGATTTTATTATTAGGCGTAACGCTATCGATGATTGCTTGTCAGGAAAATTCTGAAAATAAGATAGTTGAATTAGCTTCAGCTGATACGACTACATCTGAAAATGCTGTTTTAGAAACGGTTCACAATGGCTATCATATAGGCGAAACAGCTGCGGATTTCAAATTGAAAAACATTGATGGAAAAATGGTTTCATTGGCAGATTTCAAAGACGCAAAAGGATTTATCGTAATTTTCACCTGTAATCATTGTCCGTATGCCATCGCTTATGAAGACCGCATTATCGCATTGGATAAAAAGTACAAACCGCTTGGTTATCCTGTGATTGCCATCAACCCAAATGATCCTGCAGCACAGCCAGAAGATAGTTTTGATTTGATGAAGGTTCGGGCAAAAGAAAAAGGGTTTAGTTTCCCCTATTTACTGGATGAAGGACAAAAAGTCTATCCGGTTTACGGAGCAACCAAAACGCCTCATGTCTTTTTGCTGAATAAAGAAAATGGCAAAAATATCGTGAAATACATCGGTACAATTGATAATAATTATGAAGATGCAAACGATGCAGATGAGCACTATGTTCAGGATGCTGTAGATGCTTTGATCGCCGGAAAATCCATAACGAAAGCTAATACAGTGGCAATTGGCTGTACGATTAAAGTAAAGAAATGATTATTTCCTGAACGGTTTAGCTGTTAAGTGCTTTTAGAAAATGGTGTACTGTTTTCTGGTTATCCATCCATTCCAAATAATCAGATTTCACTCTTTCCGACATTGATTTTAAAAGTATTGGGTTATCGTAAAGCTGAATAATTGCGTCTTTTAAGCTATTTGTGTCGCGATTAATGAATAATCCATTTATTCCATTGTTAATCCCCATCAAAGGTAAACCTACTTTTGTAGAAACTGTGGGTACGGCACTTAAAGAAGCTTCTGCATAAAGTGACGGTCCGGAATCAGCATTGGAAGCGATAACTATGAGATCAACATCTTCATAAAAGCTGTATAATTCTTCGTAATCACCTGAAAATTTTGTTTTCAAACGAACATCCCTTCCGGTTTTTTGAACCTCTTCAATAGCGGGAAGAATAATGGCTTCAAATCCTTTCATAGGTCTTTTAGGCGATCCAGTCCAACCAATTGTAAGATAGGAGTTCTCTCCTACCTCCGGATTTTCTTTAAAATAGGACTGACCATAAATTCCATAAACAAAAGTAACATCAGAGGTCAGCGGTTGGTAATCTTTTAATAAATTCCCTCCTCCTACTATGATGTGGTTATATGAAGCAAGATATTTGTTGTAAAAATCCTCTCTTGATAATTTAGATCGGTCTATATTCTGTTTTAAATCTTCAGTTGGTCCATCATGCGGAAATGAATCCGTAAATATTCCGACTAATTTTCTTTCGGATTTAAAAGGGAATTCTGAAATATATTGAAAGTAAAAAGCCATTTCTACAATTGCATCAAATTCTGAAATATTTGGAGTCGGAATCCGATTTAAATCTTTGTCATATTGATAGACTTTATTTTTTTTGTAAACCGGATAATAATAATTTAAGTTTTTACTGATGAAAGAAATTTTTGATTCGTCGGTTTTATTTTTAAGTATAAATTTTATTCGAGCGAGTTTATTGAATACTAATCGATAAGCGACTGATTTGTTTTTATTCTTTTTGACGGCATAATCTTCCTGAAAACATACATAACAATCGTAGTTATCACTAATCAATTCCACCCAGGTTTTTACCATAAATTCATATGCCCAATCGGGTTTATCTACCACGAATAAAATTCGACTTTTATGTTCTTTCATCTGTTAATTATTTATGTTTATTTGGCCTTATCCAATACGATAGAGGAATTAGGCTATAAACTATTTCAATTTTATCATTTTTCAATCATAATAAATTAATAATTGTAATTAGTAATCGCAATAAATGATAATTAATCTGCGATGGCAAAAATATAAAATACTAATTTTACGAGCGTATAATTTTATCTAAATCATTTCCTAGTTTTTTTATGGAGGAAAATAGAGAAATGAAGATGAAACTGATTGAAAAAATGAATTGAAATGACCAAAGATAAATTTCTGACAATATTTACTCCTACTTATAATCGAGCTCAAACCATTCCACGCTTATATGAAAGTTTAGTAAATCAAACTTTAAAAGATTTTGAATGGTTAATTGTGGATGATGGCTCTACCGACGATACAGAGGAATTGATACAATCCTATATTCAGGAAAATAGATTGAACATTCGGTATTACAAACAAAAAAATCAAGGAAAACACATTGCTTATAATACGAGTTTGAAATATGTAGATACCGAATTCATGGTCACTTTGGATAGTGATGATTATTATGTAAATAATGCTGTTTCAATCCTTTATGAGCTTTCAAATGAAGTAAGAAATAAAGAAGATTTTGGAGGTTTTTCTTATATTCATTTTTCTGAAGACCTTAAAATTGATTTTGCTAAATATGGACAAAAAAGATTTACAGAATTGACTCAATACGATTGGGAATACAAGGGTGAAATGGCGTATATATTTAAATCTTCAATAGCGAAACAATTCCCTTTTCCTGTTTTTGAGGATGAAAAATTTTGCCAGGAATCTGTAATCTTTATTCCGATGATGATGAAATATAAAATTTTATATACTGATTATGTTTTGGCCCGAGGCGAATATATGGAAGATGGCCTTTCTCAAAATTTGTACAGAAGGATGCTTAAAAATCCAAAATATGCAATGCTTTCACTGAAAAAAAAGATTTATTTTTCGAATGATAAAAGTGAAAAAATCAAGCTTTCAAAAATGTTTTGGGACATCGTATTAAAAACTCAACCTAAATACAAATTAATTTCTTTTTCTACTCAAATTCCACTTTACTACACAATAAAAGCTTTATTGCCCATTTTCAAAGGAGATTGATTTTGACAGTAAATGGATGAATTTAGTTTTAAACTCTATTGAATATTTAAATTATTGATCAAGTCTTTAAATCTTTTTCCCCAAACATCCCAATTTAACTCTGTTTCGTATTTCTTTCTTGCTTTTATCGAATACTCTTTTATAAGCTGAGGATGGGATAAAATAATTTGAATCGCAGACGCATAATCATGCGCTTGCGCTTTTGAAGGAAGTAAAACACCTGTTTTTTCATTTTCTACGTGTGCAGAAACACCTCCCGTATCCGTAGAGATCACGGGAAGTCCATAACCGGCAGCTTCACAAAAAGCAATGGGTGTACAATCGGCAAGAGTGGGAACAAATAAGAAATGTGAACCGGATAATTTCTCTTGAATAATGGTTAATTCTTCCGGATTATTTTTATTTAAAAAAGGAATAATTTCTACCCAATTCTCTTGTATTTCAGGATTGCAGCCGATAATCAGAAACCGTATGTTATAACCTTTGTTTTTTAGAATTTCTAAACTTTCGTATGCGAGTTGTCCTCTTTTTCTCTTCCAATCAACTGCCAAAAATAAAAAGACAATCTCCTCCTCTAAACTTTTGGAAAAAGTGTAGGAATCCGGAGTTATCAAATTCGCACCGAATTTTAATACTTCTACTTTTTTAGGGTCAATTTTATAATGTTTTACTGCGTAGTCAGCTGCCCATTCAGATGAAAAAACATTCATTGCATTATTTTTCAATGCTTTACGTTCCAACCATTTGGTTTCTTTTTTTGAGAACCAACCAAAACCGGAATAATAGGGATAGTAATTGAGTAATTGACCGACATTTGCATCGTTTAGATATATAATGGGTTGTTTTATATTTAGAAATGTAATATCATTTAAAAAGGTAGGAACAAATAAAACGTCGAAATCAATTTTAGATAGTTCTTGTTTCAATTTATTTGCAGCCAACCGAGCTTTCAGATAATTAACATGAGAATTATAGCCTCTGCGGAAAATTCGTTTGAAAAAATTTTCACGGTTTTTAACTCTTTGCTGTTCGTTTTCCGAAAATTCAATTTTTTTAACCCAAATCACTTCAAATCCCTGTGATAGAACTTGTTCATACATTTTATACATGGTGCCGGACCAATTTCGTTTATCATCCAACGGATGGGAACTGTAAAAAGCAATTTTCATTTTTTTGTAATTCTATCTCTTAATTTAAGAATTGGAAATTCGAAATATTTGTAATTAAGCGTAGATAAAAGTAAGGTAAGTATCCAAAACATCAAATATTGGACAACCCAAATCAATACATGCGCTTTTGAAAATTTCTCAATGAGAGAATATAAATAGTCCCAATTTATCAATTCCATAACGCCATATTTAATTAGAGAATAATTAAATAAATACATGGAATAGGAAATTATACTTATGTGCGTGATAATGTATGTAAATTTAGCATTTCCCGACCTTAAAGAATATATGTAAGGCAATAAAAGCATGATGCTGATGGCTTCTATCGGTATAGATAAATTGGTTAGATAAAAAGGACTTGGATCATCCAATAATATAAATAAATGCTGTCCTGCTAAAAGAATGGATCCAATTACTGCCATTGGATTTTTAAACTTTTCCCATTTTATTGGATGATAAGCAAGAAAGTACGCAGCGAGAACCCCATACATAATGCTGTCTAAACGATAAATTACAATTTTCTTATAGTTTAATTCAAAATCGTCTGTTACTCCAAAGTTTAGAAATTTTATATACCGCAAGATGATACAAAATATGACTATGAAAACGGAAACAGTCAATACGGAGACAGGAATATTAGTATTCTTAAATAGATTGTAAATCAGAAGAATCAGAAATGGAACAATTAGGTAAAACCATTCTTCAATGGAAAGACTCCAAGCTTCTGGATAAAAGGTGGGATGCGGATTTTCAAAGTTCTGTATAAAGAGAAAGTATTTATACAAATCGAACTGGGAAAGATTATGACCTTGCCAAATGAAATATAAAATAATTAAAATAAGAGCCAGATAGTAATTAGGAATTGTACGAAACCATCTTCTGGATAAAAAATTGAACAGAAATCGGACGTTACTTTGTCTTTTTTCAATTTTGTTTAATTCTTTAATGAAAATACCGCCAATCAAAAATCCGCTTAAAACAAAAAATATACTCACCCCATCAATCAATAAAAAAGATAGAGGCTTTTCCAGCGACGGCGATAAAAACGATTTACCATGTAACAACATGACCATGAGGATGGCTATTGCTCTTAATAAATCCAAACCAAAGTTTCTACTGGAAGATGTATTTATTTTAAGAATATCTAAAAATTTCATTTTTGTATTTTCTTCATCCAATAAATTCTAAGATTTCCTTTTTTCCGGATCATCCATTGTAAATGTTTAATAGCCAGATTCCATTCATTATTTTTCAATGAATTATTAAAAGCAATTCTACTTCTGTTGAAAATCTGCCAATTGGAAGATTCCTTGATTTTCCCACCATAATAACTTCCGATGACTTCGTCCAATTCGTTGTGTCTTAAATCCCTTTTATGGTTGACTCCATGTGATAAACCGACTTCATGTCTTCGGTATGCTGACATACAAGGAGTCATTCCTCTAATTTTACCCACAAGCGAATTCGCCATATATAAAACCGTATCAAAATACAATAAATCTTCTTTCACCAATGTTTTTTTAACCGCCTCAGTCAACAAAGTTTCCGTTTTCATAAAAACAGAAGTCGTATGAACAAGCCAATGATTATAAATATCTAAGACTGAGTAATCTCGGTCTTCAACATTTGAGAAAAGGGTATTATTGATCTCTGAATTCGGAGAAACATTAAGCACATTATGAAAACACATAGCATAATCCGGATGGGATTCCATGAAATTTGATTGCATCTGCAATTTATTATCATCGGTCCAATAATCATCTCCTTCACAAAAAGCCAAATATTTTCCTGAGACTTGTTTCAGAGCAAAATAAAAGTTAGGGGTTGCTCCAAGGTTTTTGTTATGATTAAAATATTTAACCGTTACATGATTTGGTTTTTCAGCTATTACTTTTTCGATGGTTTCATGCATTTTATCCGGAGAACAATCATTTGAAATAATTAGTTCAATCGGGAAATCGGTTTTTTGCATGAAAACTCCATTTATGGCTTTTTCTATAAAATCTTGTTGATTATAGGCTAATATGATGACAGAAACATGGCTCATTTCTTCAAATTCTTTATAAAATTCTTTAAAATAAATTGTACATAACTCAAGAAAATATGCGGCTGACTTCTTAGGTATTTTTTGTTTTGGGTAATTTTAAATAACGCTGAATCTTTTGTGTATAAACCATTTAGAAGGTCATTATCCAATGCTTCTCTTCCCTTTTTTTCAAATTTAATTAATTTCCAATGGTATATCGGAGCGTTATTTAAAAAATACATTTTCAAACGATGCGGCGGTATTTTCTGCCCAAAAGTGTAATGATGCGCCGTGTCCGATGAGGAAATTAAATGTAGTCGATAATCATTGGATAAGCGCATAAGTTTTGCAACAGCAAGATAGGCTATCAGATAATTCGAAAGCGGTCCATCAATTTTCTGCGTAAAATTTGGGATAGATTTCTTTTCCGCATCAAAATAAAGATGTGGATTTTCGGAACGATAACATTTCTCGAATTCCTTCATCCAAGCTTTTATAAAAAGATTTTGAGGACTCGATGCAAAAAACCAGGTTTCAATAAGAGGAAAATCTAAATCGCTTGTAAAGGAATCTGCAAAAAAACCTACGAAATCTACCTTTTCGTTTGTTTTAATTTCGGATATCCAATCCAAATTCTCTGTCAGAAGTACACTTGCATCTATCCAGATTCCACCATACTCGGAAATTAATTTTAGCCGAACTATATCTGTGTAATTGATAAAGGAAATATCAGTTCTGATTTCAGGCAGGTCATGGATAAAATTTCCCGCATTGATTTTTGTGATGATATTAAATTCATAATCAGGAAGAAGTCTTCGAATTTGTGAAAAACAAATTTCTACTAAGGGTGATGCTTTCTGAGCATCCCAAAATGTCCAGATTATTTTTGGAATTGTATCAGTATTACCCGATCCTGTACCCCATGTCATTTCATGTGGAGGAATTTCTTTATTTACACTCTTTTTATCCATTTCAAAAAGCCAAATTTTTGAAGAATTTTGATGATTCTTGATTTTTGAATTAAATCGACCGATTGGACATATTTTTCCACTTCATTCTTTCGATAAAACTCCGATAAAAAGTCATTTTCGATGTTTACATTTCTACGTTCAGCCGCTTGCATGATGGTAAACCAATGCCAGTAATTTGCTTTGTTTGTATTTTGAAATGTCGATAAACCATTGGTGTGCATTCGATAAATATAAAGATCATAATCTATATACATGACTTCTGCCACTTCATAAAGTTTGAGATAAAGATCCATATCCACAGCTCTTTGCATGTAAGGATTGATTCCCTCTGTTTTGAGATAAATTTCTTTTTTGAATGTAGAGAAATGATTGATGGAATGATCGGTTATAAAATAATGGGGGTCTCCATTTTTAACAGGACAGTTCTTCTTAACTCTTAAATGATTGAGTTCAGAATCACAATAAATAAGATTAGAATAGATGTGTCCGACTTTTTCATTTTTTAAATGATAATCAACCATCACTTCAATAGCCGTTGCAACCAACGCATCATCAGGATCTAAAAAACCACAGATTTGGCCATTAGCCAATTCTGCGCAGCGACGCTTCGTAAAACCGCATCCGTAATTTTCAGTATTTTGAAATAGTTTAAACCTATCGTCCTCGCCTATTATTTTTTTTATTTCATCTACAGAATCATCTGTGGAAGAATCATCCACGATGATTACTTCCCAATTTGAATAGGTTTGTGTGATAATACTGTCATAACATTCCTTAAAATATCTGCCGTTGTTATAATTGGCGATGAGAATGGAAAAAACTAAATTATTCATGAATTTGTTAAATTTTGAATGGCCTTCTGTAAATCTTTTTCCAATTTATTTCTATTCAATAATTCGAATAATTTAGACCGGTTAATTTTAATTTCTGATTCGGATAAGCCTGATGCAGTATTTATAGGCTTTAATTCAGTTTCATAGCAATAAATTTGAACATCGTTTTTCTTTAAATAATGAAAAAATGGGTTTTTATCACTAACGAAAACTTTTGCTCCCGCATAAATAAGTGAAATAATATTTCCGATTGCTTGTTGTCTTCTTGTATTAAAAATAGCTATTTTCACACCCATTAATAACTCATTATATTTATCTAAAGACATAAAATTTTCTAAGTAATGAACTTTTTGTAAATCCATTGGATTTAAATTTTTAACTTTTTGCATATAATTTGGATCTCCGTATGAAAAGGGCACTATAATTTCTTGATACTCAAATGTCATATTTTTTAATTTCGAAAAAACATCTAAGTGATTGACGGTTTTAAATCCTGAATTTCCGACTAATATTTTTTCTTTTTTAGTTTTAATCGGTGCGTTAATTTCCAAAATATCTTCCAACGGATAATACCAAAATTTAAATAGCGGTCTTTTAAATCCAAGGAATTTCACAATCTGATCATATTCATCTTTGAATGAGCAACCTAAAAAATCCACTCTTTTTAATTGTGCAAGTTTATGTTCCTTTTCCGTCAGATATAAAGTAGGTTTAATTTTTCTGTAAATTGGCCAAACTAATTCTTTAAATTGACTTTTTAAAGATATTTTTTTTGTGCCAAATACTTTATAAGTATGTTCATCTAAAGATTTTTTCTCTGGATACAATCTGAAATCATTATACACTTCAAATCCAAAGACGAGCCAAACAATTTTAACAGTTCGAGGTAAAAATTTCAAAAAACGTATTAAATGCTCAGGAATGCTATGAAAAATAACAATTCCATCATCGGGTATATTTTTAAAGGTATCTATCTCAAGCTCTATAAAATGAAAATGCTCATTTAACTTTATGTGTTTTATTTCATCAGCTGGTGTTCCATAAATAAGAAATTTATTATTACCTGGATATAAACGTTCATATCCGGAATTTATGAATTTTTGGTCTTCACAAAAATGATAAAATTTAGGCATCAAAAAATTCGTTTATACTTGAAATGACTTTATTTTGTTCAGTTTCTGAAAGGTCAAAATAAAATGGAAGCCTCAACAAACAATCTGTGAAATGATCTGAGTTTGGAATATTAATCTCAGCATTATCTCGTAAAAAATAGTCACTTTTATTCAAACTTAAATAGTGAAATACAGGATGTATCTCCTTTTCTTTTAAAGACCGAATGAGTGCTGTACGCTCATCATAATTTCTACAAATCACATAAAACATATGCGCATTATTGGTTGCAAAATCAGGAATGATTGGTAACTGTAAAAAACCATTTTTTTCCAAATCGTTCAGTCCTTCAAAATACCTATTCCAAATAGCAATTCGTTTGGTCTGAATTTCATTTAAATGTTCCAATTGACCATACAAAAAAGCAGAGATGATTTCAGAAGGCAAAAAAGAAGAACCGATATCGACCCAACCGTATTTATTGACTTCTCCTCGGAAAAATGCGCTTCTATTTGTTCCTTTTTCACGAATGATTTCTGCTCTTTCAAAAAATCTTTCATCATTGATTACAAGCATTCCTCCTTCTCCTGAAATGATGTTTTTAGTTTCATGAAATGAAAATGCTGCAAAATGACCAATGGATCCCAAAGCTTTTTTAGTTCCATCCGAAAATGTATAATAGCTATCTATGGCTTGTGCCGCATCTTCCACCACAAAAAGATTATGTTCTTTTGCCAGATTCATTATGGCTTCCATATCACAAGCTACACCAGCATAGTGAACCGGAACAATTACTTTCGTTTTTTCCGAAATGAGCTTCTCGATTTCTTTCGGATTTATGTTGGGGTTGTCAGAATAGGAATCTGCAAAAACTATTTTTGCTCCTCGAAGCGCAAATGCATTAGCAGATGAAACAAATGTATAACTTGGAACAATGATTTCATCTCCCTCTTTGATATCACATAGGATTGCTGCCATTTCTAAAGCATCTGTGCAAGATGTGGTCATTAAGACTTTCGGGAAATTGTATTTATTTTGAAAAAATTCTTGGCATTTTTTTGTAAACATACCATCGCCTGAAATTTTTCCACTTTTTACAGCTTCTTCGATATATTTCAGTTCATTGCCAACAATGAAAGGTTTGTTAAATGGGATCATAGACTTGAATATTTTTTCTCTTTTAATTTTATTTTTTTTCTCAATATAATTCTACATAATGAAACAAAACAGCAAATGCTGCAATTGCTCTCAATTCATTTAGTCCTTTTAAGAATAATAAATTACTAGCTTTCATCACCTTACAAATTTCGCAGGATTTCCTACATATAATCCTGCTTGTTCTATATTCTTTATCACCACTGTTCCACCACCTATTTGAGTCTGAGACAGGATGGAAATATTATCAATTATGGTTGAATTTATGCCTATGATGCACTGTTCGCCTACTTTCACAAATCCCGCAATCGCTACACAAGGCGATAGAAAACTATGATTCCCAATCTCGCTGTCATGAGCAATCGTCCCTGAAACATTCATCAATACATTCTCTCCTATTTTCACATTTTGGTCCACCAAACATCCTGGATAAATCACTGTTCCCTGTCCTATTTCTGCGGAAGAATCAACTTGAACGGACGAATGAACAAATGTATAAAACGGAATTTTGCCTCTTAACTCTTCAAAAACAGATTTTCGAAACGCCATGTGTTTGTACCCAACTGCCACCAAAATTTCATCAAAGGAATCATTTTCAAATTGAGTCAGAATATCTTTATTTCCGCCTATCACCGGAATATTCAGGACAGATGTTCCGACAGTTTGAAATTCATCAAAATACGCCACAACTCTGTCTTGTGTATCTTGGTGAATGTGATACGCTATTTGTTGCCCCAAATGACCTGATCCTATGATGGAGATGCGTTTCATATATAATTTTTCAGTTCTTTAAAAGTTGAAATTCGGTCAGTTGAATATTCATAAATTCCGTCCCGATCAATTAAAAGCGTTCGAATTCCCAGTTTTTTTGCCGGAATTATATCCAATTTTAATGAATCTCCTACATAAAGAATCTCATTGGGCTCTACTCCTAATCTGTCAATGGCAATTTGATAAAATTCCAGTTCCGGTTTTCTCGCTTTTTCATTTTCCGAAATGATGATTTCATCAAAAATATTTTCGCCAATCAATTCGCCAATTAATTCATACAAAGAAGCATTGAAGTTAGAAAGAATGGCTTTTTTTATGTTTAATTCAGCTAAATAATTCGAATCGTCAAATGCAACCCATGGTTGGTAAGTGCAGTTTTCAAATAATTCTTCCAACAAATCATCTGTCGGGATGATTCCTAAACTCAACAAAAGCTCCGCATTAAAATTCAAATAAAAATCACGCGAAGTCCGATCCGGAAAATTGATAATTTCCGAGAGAATTTTATGTCGTTCTTTTAATTGACTTAACGGTACGATGTACTTGTGTTTGGTTAAAACTTCCTGAATTCTATCCCAAATCGAAGGTTTGTGAATCAACGTATTGGCCGCATCAAACAAAACTACTTTCATACACTAAAATATAAAATGTTCGGAAGAATTATCTCTTAATTTCGAAATATCCGATTGATGAGGATAAATCACATCCATTAGAATTCGAATTGCGCTACCTTCTGTGATATTTGGCTGACTTGGTTCTAAATCGTATAGATGCTCTTCCAGCGTATATTTTACATCTTCAAATCCAAAATTTGAGCGAATGGAATTAGTGCCTGAAATTCTACAATTAATCTCAAAAGGAATTATGTCACCCTTATCATTTACGATTGACTGTAAATTTGCGCTTCCTACAAAACCATTAACAGCGATCATTTTGTTTAAAATATTTTCTATCTTTTGGTCATATTCTTTGTTCACAAAACACTCGTTTGTAGCTCCATTTTCCAAAGTTCTCTCTAAAGTAATAAGTCCGTGAAGTTTCTGTCGTTTATTTACATAAAAAGCCGTGGTAATTTCTTTTCCCTTGATAAGTTTCTGAACCATATAGCTATCATCAAACACTGATAAATCAGTCGGATTAAAACTCAATCCTCTCGATCCCCGTCCTTCTCTCGGTTTTACTATGAATTCTGGAAATTCTCCTACTGGATAGTCTTTTGGTAGAAATGACGCAGCAAATGGAAGTTTCTGTTGTTTATGAAATTCGTATGTGATGTATTTATCCAAATAGTTTTGAGCTGTTTTCAATTCGCTGACCACAACTTTTGTTTGGATTTGTTCTTTGTTTAGTGCTAAATAATAAACTTCATAATCGGTCGAAGGAATGATCAAATCCACCTTTTCAGTAGCCACAATTTTATTGATTGTTTCCACATAATCATCTGCCATTGCGTAAGGAACTCTATAAAAGGCATCGCAAAGATGGTTTCCAGCAGAAAAATCAGTTACGTTACATCCCACAATTTTGATTGGGAAACCCGTTTTAAGAATGTTTCTTAAAATTCCTTGCCCTACATTCCCACCAATTCCTGTTACTAAAACTGTTTTCTTTTCCATTCAATTAATTCTTTGATTCCTTTTTCCAGAGAAGTGATATTGTATGCTGAATATGGAAATGTATTTTGAGAATATTCGACAGATCGAGAAGAATCAAATCCTTCATAAAGAATTTCACAATCTGTTTCATTTTTGATTATTTCTGCCAATTGCCTATTACTGTAATTAATCTTATCTATAGCCAATTGAACTGTATTTTCATTTAACTCGGCAGTTTTTTTTGCTAAAACCGCCACATCATCAACCTTTATATAATTCTGGTATCTTAATCCATCCCCAAAAATCCGAATTTGCTTTTTAGATATAGCATCATCAATTATTTTTGGCAAAAAAGTCAAGTTTTTCATACCAATTCCATACATAGAAGAAATTCGTAAAATGCTAAATTTTGAATGTTTCATAATGACTTTTTCTGCCCAAAGTTTACTTATACCGTAGAAAGATTCAGGAGTTGGAGTTGTATTTTCTGAGATTATAATATCCGAAAGACCATCAAAAACAGAAACAGTAGAAAAATAAATCAGTTTTGCGGAAGGGAATTGATAACTTATATTTTTAACCAATTTTACATTTACATGAAAAAGCATATCAATGTCATCTAAATGATTGCTGAGAATTGCACTCACTATGTATACATAGTCATATTCATCATTCAATTGAATTAAATCATCCATTGGAAATTGACGAAAATAATTTTCAGAAGTTTTGGAATTATACAGAACATCTACTTCATCATCTAAATGCTGATTTAGAATTGCTTTTGACAATATGCTGTTTGACCCTACAATTAAAATTTTCATACTATAATTTCTCTTATTCTGGTAGTTTGAAACCTATAGTTTTTGAAGTGAATAGAACCTAAAACCATCGCGTTGAGTTTTTACAATTTCTTTAATTTTAGTTCTTTATTTTTTTAAATCAACTCTAATTAATTTTATTTATTCTTTTGGTAAAATACTGATTTTTCAAATAATTATTAATAGAAAGTGAATTTTACTTAAAATTGGCATTTAATAATAGGGAACTACCTGCTCGTATTTTTTTTCCGGAATGAAAGAAATCAGATTCCACTACTGTAAGGGAACCCGCATTATGCAATACATCACAGAAATCACTATGCTTAGTCGTATTATGAGAAATTTGATAGGTAAAAAGATAGTTTTCTGGTCGTAAATTGAAATTAGGAATTTCTAAACAAATTAGATCTGTTCCTTTTATTTCAAATTTCATTTCGTCTGAAACCCAAGAGACAATCTTGTTTTCATATTTGTCTGTAAAACCACAAGCAACGATTAACTGATTTAAATTTAAATTAGCATGATTTCGTAGTTTAAATTCTATTTTCAAACAATCCCCTGATAGAATTTCAGTTGTAATCTCTCCATTGGAATTATAAAAACATATATCGATAACTTCTACTTTTTTGTTTCCTACCTTATCAGTTCTTTCAATGATTGGAATTCCTGTATTTCCTGCAGTATCAATAAGGTATTTTGAAATAGTATCTTCAATTTCTCCAACATATTCCACCTTTCCATTCTTCATATAAACTCCCGAATCACACAAGGTTTTTACTGCACCTATGTTATGACTAACAAACAAAATCGTCCTTCCTTCTCCTTTGGTTACATCACCCATTTTCCCTAAACATTTCTTCTGAAATTCAGCATCACCAACGGCTAAAACTTCATCTACTATCAAAATCTCAGATTCTAAATGAGCCGCTACAGCAAATGCCAAACGCACATACATACCAGAAGAATAACGTTTAACAGGTGTATCTATGTACCTTTCCACACCGGCAAAGTCGACTATTTCATCAAATTTTCTGGTAATTTCTTTTCGGGTCATTCCTAAAATGGCTCCATTCAGGTAGATATTTTCCCTTCCTGTCATTTCGGGATGAAAACCTGTTCCTACTTCCAATAATGAAGCTATACGACCTTTATATTTTATCGTTCCGGTAGTGGGTTTGGTTACACGCGAAAGTAATTTCAAAAGAGTGGATTTTCCCGCTCCGTTTCGACCGATGATTCCAACTGCCTGTCCCTGCTCTATTTTGAAATCAATATCCTTTAATGCCCACACATAGTCAGTTTCTCCTTTTTGAGTTCGGTCGTTTGATTCCCCAATTTTCAAATAAGGATCTTCTTTCCCTCTTATGGAGGCCCACCATCGATTCAAATCATGCGATAATGTACCACTTCCAACTTCTCCCAAACGATATTGCTTGGATACATTTTCTATTTCTAAAACTATATTGCTCATAACTTACTGAAATTAAACAGTATCCATAAAGGATTTTTCAACTTTATTGAATACAATGGTACCAATTAATAAAATTATGAATGTAAATATGGTCGAATATACCAACATTTCTGGTTCAAAACTACCAGATCCTATATACGCGTATTTAAAACATTCAAATATCCCCGTTAAAGGATTGGCTTTGATGAAAGGAATAGCCCATTCTGGCATTCCGGAAACAGGTAAAATCACAGGAGTTGCATACATAAACAGTTGAATTCCAAACCCTAATAACATACCTAAATCTTTGTATTTAGTAGTCATCGACGAAAAAATCATTCCCAATCCCAGGGAAATTCCGGCCATTAATAATATCAATACGGGAGTCGTCAATATCCAAAAGTTTGGATTTACATTTTTTTCAACTAATAAATAATATAGAATTACCAATACAAATAGTATAAATTGAACACCAAATCGCATCAAATTAGAAATTACGATTGACAGTGGCATAACTAAACGAGGAAAGTAAACCTTTCCAAAAATACTTGCATTCCCTTTAAAAACATTTGAAGTAGATGTTAATGTCGTTGAAAAATAACTCCATAAAGTAGTTCCTGCTAAATAAAAAGCAACTGGAGGACCATCTACAGGCAAATTTGCAATACCTTTAAAAACTAATAGAAAAGTGAGAGTGGTTAAAATAGGCTGTACAAAAAACCAAATTGGTCCTAGAATAGTTTGTTTAAAAGTAGTGACAAAATCTCTTCTTACAAGCATGTAGACCAAATCTTTATATCTCCAAACTTCTTTTAAGTTTAATGAAAAAAGCTTATGTTTCGAACTGATTACCTCTGTCCATTGGTGGGTAGGTTGATTCATTTTTTAAACTATAATTTTCCTTAAATATTCACCATACCCACTTTTTCCATACTTCTCAGCAGATTTGAGCAATTGATTTTCGTCTATAAATTTTAGTCGGTAAGCGATTTCTTCTATACAACTCACCTTCACTCCTTGTCTTTTTTCGATGATGCGGACAAATTCGGAAGCTTCATGAAGCGAATCAAAAGTTCCTGTATCCAACCAAGCTGTTCCACGTCCCATGATACCTACTTCCAATTCTCCCAATTCCAAATAAATCTTATTAATATCTGTAATTTCTAATTCTCCTCGGTGTGAAGGTTTTAAGTTTTTTGCAAATTCTACCACACGATTATCATAAAAATACAAACCGGGAACTGCATAGTTTGATTTGGGTTTTTCAGGTTTTTCTTCAATGGAAATTGCCTTAAAGTTATCATCGAATTCAACAACTCCATATCGTTCAGGATCATATACTTGATAGGCAAAAACACATCCTCCTTCTACATTATTTTCACTCTCCAAAAGAGAACGTAATCCCGATCCGTAAAAAATATTATCGCCCAAAACCAATGCCACCGAATCCTCGCCGATGAACTCTTCGCCGATGATAAATGCTTGCGCTAGTCCATCAGGACTTGGTTGTGTTTTATATTCTATTTTACATCCGATTTGAGAACCATCTCCCAATAATCGTTGAAAGGGTTCTGAATCTTGTGGCGTTGTAATGATCAAAATTTCACGAATTCCGGCTAGCATCAAAGTGGAAAGCGGATAATAAATCATTGGTTTATCATAAACTGGCATTAACTGCTTACTCACTGAAATTGTCAAAGGATAAAGTCGTGTACCGGATCCTCCTGCTAAAATAATTCCTTTCATTAATTTGAATATTGATCGTTATAATATTTCTGATAATCTCCACTTGTAACGCTTTCAAGCCATTCCTGATTGGATAAATACCAGTCGATAGTAAGACCCAATCCCTGCTCAAAAGTCACGCTTGGCATCCAACCTAATTCTTTATTTATTTTATTTGCATCAATTGCATAACGTAAATCATGACCCGGACGATCTTTTACAAACGTAATCAATTGTTCGTTCTCACCCTTTTCTCGTCCCAATTTCTCATCCATCTGGCGGCATAGTTCCTTAACCAAATCGATATTTTTCCATTCGTTAAATCCACCTACATTATAATTTTCAGCGTTTTCACCTTTATGAAAAACCAAATCAATTGCTTTTGCATGGTCAATTACATACAACCAATCACGCGTATATTTTCCGTCTCCATAGATGGGAAGTGGTTTTCTGTTGATGATGTTATGAATACAAAGTGGAATTAGTTTTTCCGGAAAATGGTTTGGTCCATAATTATTGGAGCAATTTGTCAAAATAATGGGCAAACCATACGTATCAGCATACGCTCTTACGAAATGATCTGAACTCGCTTTGGATGCAGAATAAGGCGAATGAGGATCGTAACTGGTTTCTTCTGTAAAAAATCCGGTTTCTCCTAGCGCTCCATATACTTCATCGGTCGAAACATGATGAAAACGTTTTCCTTCGAAATTCCCGTTCCATATTTTTTTGGCAGCATTTAGTAGATTAACGGTTCCTAAAACATTCGTTTTTACAAATTCAAGTGGCGAAGTTATAGACCTGTCCACATGAGATTCTGCAGCCAGATGAATCACGCCGTCGGGTTGATATTTCTCAAAAACATCCAAAATCAATTGCTCATCTGTGATGTCAGCTTTGACGAATGTATAATTGGGTTTGTTTTCGATATCTTTTAAATTCTCTAAATTTCCGGCATAGGTCAATGCATCTAAATTGATGATTTGATAATCAGGATATTTATTGACAAATTCTCTAACGACGTGAGAACCTATGAAACCTGCTCCACCTGTAATAAGGATTGTTTTCATTTTTAGTTTAATTAATCTTTACCAAATAAATCACGCGTGTAAACCTTTTCCTTTACATCGGCTAAATCTTCTGTAAATCGATTGGTGATGATTACATCACAATCTCTTTTAAACTTTTCTAAATCTCGAACCACTTTTGAGCCAAAAAACGAATCTTCTTCTATGACCGGCTCATAAACTTCCACTTTAATTCCTTTTGCTTTGATTCTTTTCATAACACCTTGGATGGCAGAAGCCCGGAAATTATCCGATCCTGATTTCATGACCAATCGATAAACTCCTACTTTTTTTGGTTTTCTCTCCAAAATAGAATCCGCTATAAAATCTTTACGGGTGCTGTTTGCATCCACAATGGCACGAATTAAATTATTAGGAACAGCATCATAATTGGCTAATAATTGTTTGGTATCTTTTGGTAAACAATACCCTCCATAACCAAAGGATGGATTATTATAATGATCACCAATTCTCGGATCCAATCCTACTCCTTCTATAATCTGTTTACTATCTAAATGATAAATTTGAGCATAGCTATCCAATTCATTGAAAAAAGCTACACGCATAGCTAGATAAGTATTGGAAAATAATTTAATGGCTTCCGCTTCCGTTGAATCGGTAAACAAAGTCGTTACCTCTCCTTTTATAGCTCCTTGTTTTAATAAATCTGCAAATCGCTCTGCCCTTTCACTTTTTTCACCGATTATGATACGCGACGGATATAAATTATCATACAATGCTTTCCCTTCCCGAAGAAATTCAGGTGAAAAAATAATTTTGTCAAAATTCAATTTTGATTTAATATCAACCGTAAATCCACACTACTGGTATTGAAATAATTGGATTTCGGATCATAATCGGTAGGTGTTGCAACGATAATAAAATCAGCATTTTGATAAGCTTCCATTTTGTTTAAAGTTGCTCTGAAATTCAAATCTTTGTTTTGTAAAAAATCCGAAATTTCTACGTCTTCAATCGGAGATATTTTATTGTTCAGAAGTTCCACTTTATTAGCAAGTACATCCAGCGCTACTACTTCATTGTGCTGAGCCAATAAAACGGCATTTGATAAACCTACATACCCTGTTCCTACAACAGTTATTTTCATCTGTTTTTGTATTTAATTCCTTTGCCAGATGAATTGCTCAGAATGAGAATGAAGAAAATACATCCTATTGAGAACATTTCATAGATAAAAATT
>CALLXZ010000309.1 GCA_937875605.1 uncultured Moheibacter sp. | reverse complement strand
ATCACCGATTTTTCTCGGTGGCCTGAACCTTTGAATTTGACAACATATTTAAAGCCGTCACAAGCCTCTGCCAGCGCAGGAAGCGAACCGCCTTCGCGAAGTGGTAAGATGTAACGGGTAAGATTTGCGGTGCGTAAATTCATTTAAAATTTATTCAAAGTTTAATATTACAATAAAATTTAGGAATTATGAATTTATTTTGAACGCCAAGAATTCAATCGGGAAATATAAACCGGAGCAATTTTACTTAATTCAGTCATGATATTCAGAAAGTTTCCATTTTCATAATAAGAGGGTATTTGACTGGTTTCAAATGAATAAAACACAAATTCCCGAATTTTTTCTTTTGGAATTTTCAAGTCTTCTATGAAATAAGTCTCTCCAAAAAACTCCATGATGTTCTGAATTCTGGCTTCCCTTCCTTCAAATGCATAAAGATTTTGTCTTCGACGTAAATCGCCACTAAAATAATCATAGAATTTTTCTACATCTACACCCGTAATAGAATAACCTTGTCCAAATTTAAAATCTGATGAGTCTCTTAATTTACTTGCATCCGGATTTACACCTAATTCTTTATAAAGTTTGGCGACAACATCTTTTCTGGGATCGTATTTGGCATCTTTATCGAGATAACCCGTAAGCGGTTGAGTGATGATAGCTTCATCTAAAACGATGGGCTGTAAATTCAAATGAATGTTTATAAAATCATTTTTCATCAGATTTTCTGTAAGATAAAATCGGCGGGATTCATAAAAAGCAGATCGAATCAGCAAACTATCGCCTGCTTCGGCTTTTAAAGAAAAACTCCCGGTTAGATCCGTTATAGCCGTGAGTTTTGTTCGGGAATTGGTGATGTAAATTCCTTCCGGCGAAGCATCATCTAAATCAATGATGATGACTCCGTTTATATTTTTTTCTTGTGCAGACAACTGAACGAAAAAACCCAATAAAAAGAGAATCAAAAAATGCTTCATTCGCTTATGTTTTGGGTTTTCAACCGATCCAAATAGACGAGGCTGTATTCTTCAAAAATTCTTTCTGCTTCTACGTATTGATGCTTTTTTACTTTATCATAAATATCGGAAGATTCGTAAACAAAGAAAACAAATTCCTCGATCTTATGCTTTGGGATTTTAAGTGATTCGGTAAAATATTCTTCTTTCCAATTGGTCTGAACCAACGTCATTTCATTTTGTTTCTTTTCAAACAATTTGTTTAATTTCTGGGTTTTATTGTACCCATTTATTGCTCCAATCAGATTTTCAATAATCATTCCCGAACCGGCTTTTCGACCAAATGGACTTGGTTTCGGAACATCTTTTTCTGTTATTCCTAAATTGTTGTAAACGATGGTTGCCTTATCTACATATTTTGCATTTTTTGCATCTTGGACTAAATCGCCAGTCAATTTAAAATCTGATATTTCTGCTTGTTCAAGCAGAATGATCCTTGGATTAAGATGAATGGTGAGTTGAGAATTCTGAACAATTTTAGAGGATATCGTAAAATCCCTGTTTTCATAAAAGGCTGAACGAAATTCTAATATATCTCCTTCAGAAACTTTCATTTCTGCGTTTCCGAAACTATCAGATTGTGTCGATTGATGTGTGTTTGCGTTTTTTATGTAGACGCTTCCCGGGTGCTCTTCTTGCTCGTCATCTATGATGACCTGAATTTTAATGTTCTTTTCCTGAGCGAGAACAACACCCAAAAAGCTTAAAAAAACTACTAATATGAGAATGTTTCTCTGCATACTTAACGACAAAGTAATGCATTTAGTATGTGCGAAATTTTGCTTTAACAAATAATTAGCTTCGATTTTTCAATCTTTTAAGAATCCTGTCCCAGCGGGTTTTTCGGATAAATTGTCCTTCTTCTTTTGTAACTATTTTAGAATCAGAATTTAGTACAGAATTCCAGTACCCTTTTGAAAGAGCTAAAAACGAAGCAATACTTTTTTTATTCCAACTTTGTTTTAATGCTGCAATCAGACTAATCCACGCACCATAATCCATTTTATAAAATCCTTGTCCAGTTCGAACATCATGAATATTTCGATAATCCGTTCCGGTTGGTTTTTGTAATTTCACTTCCAAATCAGGTCGAACTTTAATTTCAAATCCATAATATTCCGCAAGAAGTTCATCCACCGTATCCCAACCGATTGACTTTTTCAGTCCGCCGATTTTTTCAAAACACTCTTTTGAATAGGATTTAAACGGACCCCGAACTTGTTTTTTATTGCCAATTTTTTCATATTCCCAATTTCCATTCTCAAAAATAGTAGCAATTCCTCCGGCAATTCCGATTGTAGGATTTAACGCAAATTCGGAAATAATTTCTTCGAAATAATGATTCGGTAAAATCACATCAGCATCCAATTTCACAATGACGTCCCAATCCGAATTTAATTTTTCAAATCCTTTATAAAATGCTTCAACAATTTTACTGCCGGGTTCGTGACTTGTCGATTTTGTGCCGGAATTGATGATTTGTATATAAGAATGATTTTGAACGAATTCTTCGATGATTTTCGAGGTTCCGTCCGTAGAATTATCATTGACAACTATAATTTGATTTGGTAAATACGTTTGATTCACAATGGATTCAAGCGCATGACGAATGTGTTTTTCTTCGTTATGAGCGGGAAGGATGATGTTGTATGTGAGCTTATTTTCGTTCCGCATAAACGGCGTAATAACGTGGTGTAATTCGTCTTAACAAAGGTCGTATTCCTATTTTTCCGGATGGATTGGTCCATTTTTTTCGAAATTTAATTTCCCATCCCGATTTCTCCAAAAGCCGATCCAACTGCCAATCGGTAAATTCATGGTAATGCCAATCCCGAATATCATTCATATTCCGGTAAGGCTCGGCAAACCAAAGTTTCAAAGGAACCGTAACTAGCAATTTTTGTCCGGGTAAATTTTTTAAAACCGAATAGGGATTTAAAAGATGTTCCAAAATTTCAAAAGCCGTTACGGCATCTGCCTCAATATTTTTTAGATATTCAAATTCATCATCCAAATCTTCTCCGCTTGTATTGGTAACCTGAAATCCTTTTTCCCGAATTAGATTTGAAAGCGGATTTTCTATGCCCAAATCCAGAATTTTTTCTTCGGAATTGAAAAATTTATCAACCAATTCTAAGGTCTGTTGATAACGTTTTTTGGGAACAACTTTGTACATAA
>CALLXZ010000308.1 GCA_937875605.1 uncultured Moheibacter sp. | reverse complement strand
GAAGTATTTTAGCACTGACCTATATCGCTGCTCAACGAACCTTTCCGGACTATAATGATATGGCGGATAATAAAGCGTATTTGGAGTCAATTACCCGAAGTTTTGGTTATTTTTGGGGCAAAGAAAGAAATGTGCGTGTAAACACGATTTCCCAATCTCCAACTCCGACGACAGCCGGACAGGGCGTAAAAGGATTTGGTGGATTTATGAAATTTGCAGACGAAATGTCGCCGCTTGGAAATGCAACTGCAGAGGATTGTGCCAACTACGTCATTGCTATGTTTTCGGATTTGACCAAAAAGGTAACCATGCAAAACCTTTTCCATGATGGCGGATATTCTACTACAGGAGTTTCCCAATCGGTGGCGGAGAAATTTATCGGATAATTAACTTAAAACTATATTTTATTAAATTCAAATTATGAAACAATCAATTTTTTATGCTTTAGCATTTATGCTAACTATCGGAACTATTTCATGTTCAAGTGATGATGACAAAGGAAGTGATTCCGGATCGATAGTAGGGAAATGGACTTATTCTCAAGAAGGTTACATTTTAAATGGAACTGAAATTTTAGAGGCTTATGATCATGAATGTTCAACAAAAAAGGATTTTCTTGAATTTTTCAATAATGGAACAGCAACTGATAACTATTATTATTCAGATTGTACGTCAGACATTGAAAATTTCAATTATCAAATTAATGGTAATAAAGTCATTATGTCTTATATGGGAAATGGTGAAACCGTTACGGAAGAATTGAATATATTGACTTTAAATAGTTCAATGTTTAAGGTAAGTTTTACAGATGTTTTCGATGGAGTTGAATATACTTATATATCTGTTTTAACAAGACAATAAAGCTGTTCAAAAACTTTATTCAAAATGAAGTCGGAAGAAATTCCGACTTTTTTTATACCCTAAAATCTGAAGTTTTATTTCTAATAAAACAAATGTTGTTTGGATTTATTTTTCCATCCTGCATCACTTTTCCATTCGGTAAAATAGACGATGATATTTGCATCACTTTTCCAATCTGTAAAATAAATTTGTTTTTTTGCGTCTGATTTCCAATCCGTAAAAAACCAAATTCCATCGTTATTTCCGGAAGCATCACTTTTCCAATCGGTTTTGAAAACAATTAAATCAGCATCGCTTTTCCATTCGGTTACATAAACAATCACATCAGCATCTGACTTCCAGTCGGTGCTGTAGACGATTTGCGCTTGGGAGAAAAACGATAAAAAGACAGTAAATAAAAATAGATTTCTCTTCATGATAATTAAATGTATAAAATTCCTCTAAAACCTCTTGATCCATAATAAGAATCAGCGCCGTTATGGTAGGTGAAAACCTTTCCATATCGACGATCACAAAAAATAGCACCTCCTTTTTGACGAATTTCAGCCGGAGTCAAAACCCAACTCGAAGTCTTCAGATCAAATTCACCGAATTCCTGTAAATCCCGGTATTGTTCCTCTGTTAAAATGTCGATGTTCATTTCTTTTGCCAAATCCATTGCTGAATTCGCTGGTTTTTGTTGTTTCCGCCCATCCAGAGCTGCACGGTCATAACAAAGACTTCTTCTTCCTTTTGGGCTTTCGGGTGAGCAATCTATAAAAATAAATTCACCTGATTTTTCATCAAATCCAACTACATCCGGTTCTCCTTCTGTTTTTTCCATTTCATTTAAAGACCAAAGTTTTTCGGGCTGGTTTTCTAATTTTGATTGGATTTTAGTCCATTCCAAATCCTTATGACGTGGTATGTTTTTCCCAAATCTTAGTTTAAGTAGCTCGATGATTGCTTCTTTTTCTTTATCATTCAGAACTTTTTCTGATTTTTTCGGCATAAAATTGAATTATGATAGGATAAATATACTGAAATTACATTTAAACTTCAATTAAAAAACGGTTCTTATATGAAAAATCAATTTCATATAAGTGTTTGTATTCTAATTATTTAGATTATGAAGTAATTCGAAATTATCAATAAATTTGAGAATTAAAAAAAAAGGGTATTTTTGCGGTTTATTAAAAACTATTAAAAATTAATTGACATGAAAAAATTTACATTTGTATTATTGACCGCAGTTTGCTCTTTAGCATTCGTAAACTGTTCAAGTGATGATGATAAAGGAGGAGATGATTGTTTTAACTGCGGTTCAGGTGCTGCTCAAATTAAGTATTGCAAAAAAGGAGATAAATATACCGTCTCAATTGGTGGTGTAGTTACACAAGAATTCCCACTTGGAGATCAATCTTGGGAAGAATTTAGAACTGAAATGCAAGAAATTTGTAACTAAATTTTTAAGAATATTACAAATAATAAAAAGCCGGAATTTATTTCCGGCTTTTTTTGTTAAATCTAATTGCTGTGAATTTCATTGATTATTTTAGGATTTAACTCGAAATGCATAACTCACTTAATGTCAACCCGAATCCCTTCCGAATGCGCGCTCAATTCAGGCGCATACATATTTTGCAATGAAGTAATTCCATTCGAGAAATTTCCCGCATTATTCGCGCGGACATCATATTCAAAAACATAAGTTCCTTTTGGCATATAATCGATGAAGAAATTGGTTGCGGCATCGCGTGTGCTTTCATAGTAGCCCAATCTTCCCTGACGTTTGTAAGTCGATAAAATATTTACCGGCTCAAATCCACTCGCACGCATGTCTTTGATGTGGATAAATTCCATCTCTCTGTCCGTCTGGATTTCCAATCTTACCGTAATCAAATCACCAATCTGAATCGGAGTTGTTTCTGTGATTTTAGTCAAAACCGGACCTTTGTCGGAATTCTTTTTGATGAAAAGTTGTTTGTTGAATTTCACGCCGGTTTGAGCCGTTGTGATTTTATCCAGATCTTCAAAATACTGCCAGTACAATGCACCCCAAGCAACTCCCGGAGAAGTTTTCTGAACATTCACCGTTGCCATTTCCGGTTTGATTTCGTCCTTATCCCAAGAAGTTTTCACATAACCCGAACCGCTTTGTGGTGCTTTCTCTAAAGATTTTAAATCTAAATTATCGTTTCCGATTTTCACGGTGATTCCTTCTTCGGCATTTGTCCAGTCTTTTCCGGTACTCATCAATGCAAAAACTGCTTCAGTAGTTGCTTTGGTCGATTCCCATTGATTCGTCTGTCGGTTTTTGAGCAACCAAACTTTCATGCTTTCTACACTTTCCACATCATTTAAAACTTCATCAAAAGCTTCGATTAACAATGCCTGCGTTTCAATCGGCGCCTGGTACCAGAACCATCCGGCAACGTTTGATTTCCAGTACATGCCCATTTCGTCGCTTTGCACGGCGTTGTCTTTTATGGAATTCAACAATTTAGTTGCGGATTCTTTCTTGCCAAAACGGTTAAAAATCAATGACAACATTGCTTGTGTCTGCATCGATTCTTCCAATTTATTTTTGTCCAATTCTTTGATGAAATAATCTTTGATCTGGTTTCCTTTTTTGTTCAATGGAAATTTATCTGTGAAATAACTTCTTGCGTACAAATATTGAATTCCATTGTAGTTCGAAGGTTTCAGCTTGTTATTCTTTACATAAATATCATATTCCTTTTCCATTTCCGCATCCATGTAACGAATCGCACCTTCGAGAATTTCATTTGCATTTACATCAAATTTTGACTCAAAATCAATTCCCATTGCTTTCAAATGTCCCAATCCGGAAACGATGTGTGTCGTAATATAACGGCTTTCCTGTCCGCCCTCAAACCAAGGAAATCCGCCCGAGCTGTATTGTTTTCCTTTTAATTTCTGGAATGCGCTCTGCAATTCATTTTGCATTTTATTCAAATCAAATAAAACTGCGATGCGTTTCATCTGTTCTTCCTCGTTCTGTGCATCGCGCACCCAAGGCGTTTCCTCCAAAAGAAGCGATTTCAATTCTTCATTTTGTTCGAGTTTTGAAACCAATTCACCTTTTTTGTTCCAATCATCAAAAACCGTTTTGATTTTTGGATTAGAATTGATGATGTGCTGCGAAATCATGTTACCATAAAAACGGCTGAACACTTGCTCCGAACACTCATACGGATATTCGCGCAAATAAGGCAGCGAGAAAATTGCGTACCAAATTGGGTTCGTCGTCATTTCAAAAGTCAATTTGAAATTGTCTAAACTCTCTGATTTGTTATTTTTTAATTTATCTAAAGTGAAAGTTTTGTTTTGGTTTTCGCGCACATGAATTGGCAAAGTTTCCGTTACCATCATGCGATTCGATAAAATCGGCAAAGCAGATTCTTCCCCATCCGAAAATTCTCCGGCAGAAGCCACTACACGGTAAACAATAGCTTGATGCGTCGTCGGGATTTTCAAATTCCAGGAAACATTAGCTGAATTTCCTTTCGCAACTTTTATGTTTTGTGTAGCGTTATTATTTCCAAATTCCACATCCACAGGCTGCATCGTAAACGCATCAAACAAAAGCAATTTGGCTTGTCCGCTCAATTCTTTGTCTGATAAATTTGTCACTTTCGAAGAGAACGTAATCTGATCACCTTCGCGCAAAAATCTCGGCGGATTTGGAACAACCATCAAATCTTTCTGCGTTCTAACTTTCGTTTCGAAATATCCGGTTCTCAATTCCGGCGTGTGTGCCGTTGCCATGAATTTCCATTCGGTCAGACTTTCCGGAACGGTAAACTGGATTTTGATGTTTCCTTTTTCATCTGTTTTTAGGTTAGGGTAGAAGAAGGCGGTTTCTTGTAATGCTCGGCGCGCAACGACTTTGTCGAGGTTTGGATTTTCTTGTTCTGGAATATCATATATTCTCATATTAATAGGACCTTCAATAATAGCCATTTCATCCCCTGTTACAAATTTTTCCTTTTTAGTCGATAATGAATAATCACCTTGCTCCATTTCAATATCTGCTAATGCAACATCAACAACTGCCCTTTTTTCAGCACGCACAGGTGCGGGCGATCCAGCCATCTCATATACAACATCACCATAATAATTATAATTGTTCCAACTAAACCCAAACCAATTCAATTCATCAAAAGCCAAATAATTTTGTGGATAATTATCATATTTATAAATCAAACTTCTGAAAGGATTTGCACTGAAACTCATGTACGTATTCCAGTTTTGTCTTTGAGAATAATTCATATCCACATTCATAGGAAAATTGATAGAATTCGACTGGAACTGATCCAACGAAGCATCGTACATGGTTGCGAGCATTTCCGCCAGAAATTTATCCTTGTCTTTTCCGCTCACGGTCAGTTCCCAAGTTTCCTTTTGTCCGGGTTGCAATTTGTCGCGTAAAGTTCCCGCAGTGAT
>CALLXZ010000307.1 GCA_937875605.1 uncultured Moheibacter sp. | reverse complement strand
TTTCAATTTTAATTTTTTCCATATTTCTTTTCTAAAAACTGAATGGTTTCTTTCATCATGTTTTCCAAAACATTCAAATCAATGTCTGACAATTTATTGACATAAAGACAAGCTTTTCCCATTTTGAATTTTCCGAAATCTTTCAGTAAATGTTCGTGTTCTTCCAAACCGGTAAAAGTGTACAAAGAAATAGCCGCTTTTCTAGGCGAGAAACCAATCAAAGGCGCATCGCCTTCGTGTCCGCTTTCGTATTTATAATGGTAATTTCCGAATCCGATGATGCTTGGACCATACATTTTGGGTTCAAAACCGGAGATATTTCGCATGATTTCGATTAATTCCAAACTGTCTTTCTTTTTCTGTTCGGAATTGCTGAAGGTTTTGATGAATTCGTACACATCGGCATCAGTTGTTTCGGTTTTATTTTTTGCCATTTTATTTAAATTAAATTGTAAAATAAGAATGGAGAACTGAATTCAATTCTCCACTACATTAAATTATTGCATCGAAAAAAGTCCAAATGGATTACCTTCGGAATCCACACAAATCGAACAAAAACCAAATTCACCAATGTCCATTTTTGCTTGTTGTACTTTTCCTCCGGCAGCTTCCACTTTAGCGGCTTCGACTGCACAATCCTCGCAAGGAAAATAAACCATCGTGTTCACACAAGCACCGTCACCTTCTTTGGTTCCGGGCATTTCGATGAGTGCACCGCTCACACCTTGGTTTTCCATGGAAGAGAAAAATGACATTTTCATATTTCCAGGCGCTTCGCCGGGCGGCATATCAGCGTTGATAAAGTTAATGCCTAATACAGCGTTGTAAAATTTCTTGGCTCGCTCTATGTCTTTTGCATAGATTTCAAACCAACAGATAATGTTTTGATTCATAGTTTTTTAATTGAGAATTAATAAAGGATAATTTTTAGAAATTAGAAATTAGAAATTAGAAATTAGAAATTAGAAATTAGAAATTAGAAATTAGATTGAACTTTAAACATCCACCTTCCATCATCTGTCACAATGAGCTTGTCGAGAAACATCATCCAGCAAATCTATTTTTCCAATTCGGTTTTCAGGTTTTTCAATCCTTCCTCAAATTGGCTGTCCATATTGAAAAACAAATTCATGATGTTCCATGGGTAAGGAGATGTTCCGCTTACGCTCCATTTGACCAAAGTTTGGTTTTCTTCTTTTTTCTCAGTGCTCAAAACCGATTTTGCAGCTTCATTTGAATCCGCAAAAAACAAATCGGATTTCATATCAGTACCGTTTAATTCTGTGATGACTTGTTTTCCTTTTCCGACCATGAATTTTTCGCTGTCCCATGCATAAACAAATCCAACGGTTCCGTCTGTCCCTTCGTATGATTTCTTCATTTCCGGATCCATTTTGTTCCAAGTTCCGTACTGATCCTGATTTTTCAGAAATTTTATATAATCGTACACTTCTTGTTGCGATTTGTTTATCAAAATTTCGCTTTTTCCGGTAAATTCTTTCGGAGCAAATGCAGCTACGATGAGGATTAAAGCAATGATTCCTACAATTCCGATTAAGATTCTTTTTAATATTTTCATAGTTTTTTATTTAAAGTATAAATTTAGTTGATAAATATCATGTTTCATAATTCAAAATTCAGAATTAATCTCTAAACTTGTCGTGGCAATAATCGCCATATTTTGGGGGTATTTATGACAAATTAATTAATAAAGAACAAATGAAATTAGCATTTCTCATTACAGAAAATCACCGTTTATTGAGTTTGGTTGCGGCAGTTGACCTTTTTGAGATGTCCAACCGTTTGCTTTCTGAAACCGGGAAGAAAGGTTTTTTTGAATTGTCATTCATTGGATTGAAAGAAAATTCTCCTTTAGGACAGAACATGAGTCATATCTCGTATGAACAGCTGAATGAAAAGATTTCGTCAAAAGATCTGATCATCGTTCCGGCTTTTGCGGATAGCGAAATGCAGAAAAATATCGGTATTAATTTATCGTTTCTTCCTTTTTTACATCAAGCTTATGCGATGGGAACGGCTTTGGCGAGTTTGTGTACAGGTTCTTTTTTGTTGGGCGCAAGTGGATTACTGGACGGTAAAGCCGCCACAACGCATGTAGATGCAGTCGATGGATTTTCGCAAGCCTTTCCAAGTGTGGATTTACAGCCGCATGCGGTCATTACGAGCGACCAGAATATTTATACAAGCGGTGGTGCGACGAGCAGTTTTCATTTGAAATTATTTTTGGTGCAGAAATATTGTGGTCGTGAATTAGCATTACAGATTGCCAAAGCATTTGCGATTGATTTGGACAGAGATAATCAATTGTATTTTGATCAGTTTCGTCCAAATATTGCGGAAGGTGATGAGTTGGTTAAAAAAATTCAATTGATGATCAATGAACGTTATGCAGAGATCAAAAATCTGGAAGAAGCATTGGAAGAAATCCCTTCGAGCCGCCGAAATATCATCCGCCGATTTAAACATGCAACAGGAATTACACCCATTCGGTATCTTCAAAAAACAAAAATAGAAGCCGCAAAAAACTTACTGGAAACAACCGATAAAGATATTGTAGATGTGATGGTCAGTACCGGATATAACGACATGAAAAACTTCAGACAATTATTTAAAACCTTTACAGGATTGACTCCTACGGGTTATCGGGATAAATATGGGATGCGATTGGGGTAGTTAGCTTATCCATAAGCTGATTGTGGTTTGATATATCCATTTATCATCACTTTTTTTATAAATTTCAATAGCTCCATGACCGCATAGATCACCACAAAACAAAGTTTTGTATATAATTGCAATATCTTTCTCTTTATTAAATAGTGGAATTGAATAGTTGTAATAATTATTAGAAAATTCATTTTTGAATTTGGCTTTGGCTTCATTTGATTTTAAATTCCAACTATTTTTAATCTGATTTTTGGCTTGTTCCTTATAATATTCAAAACTTTCCTTTTGAAATAAATATCCAAATTGTTTTTGCTCTTCTCTAAAATCAAAACCAAAATCTATAAATGTGAATTCAAGTGTTTTAATTACTAAATCTAAAGAAATAATTTCGTTAGAAACTTTTTTTCTCCCAAACTTAGGTTCTTCCTCATACTTTTCAGATATCTTAATATCTAAGAGAATTAATTCTTCAATTTCTTTATCTGAAATTAAATTGCTGTAAGTCTGTCCAAAAGATTTTGAAATAATTACTGAAAAAAATAATATTATAAATAATTTCATAATTAGAACTGCTCAAACCTGAAATTCTCTCCAAGATAAACACGTCTTACATCTTTGTCATTTGCCAGTTCTTCCGGAGAACCTTCTT
>CALLXZ010000306.1 GCA_937875605.1 uncultured Moheibacter sp. | reverse complement strand
TAGATGATTTGGCAAAAGAACCGTATGTTGATAAAACTCGTTTAGGAGCTGTGGGGGCAAGTTATGGAGGTTATTCCGTATTTTATCTGGCAGGAATTCATGACAAACGTTTCAAATCGTTCATCGCACATGACGGTGTTTTCAATTTACGGTCCATGTATGGAACAACGGAAGAATTATGGTTTACAAACTGGGATGCCGGAGGAGCTTATTGGGAAAAAGATAATGCGGCAGCCGTAAAGACCTATCAAAAATTTGATCCAAGTGATATGGTTACCAAATGGGATACTCCTATTTTGATTATTCAAGGTGGAAAAGATTACCGAGTGCCGATTGGTCAAGGACAGGAAGCATTTCAAGCGACACAAATGCTTGGAATAAAAAGCCGTTTTCTCTATTTTCCGGAAGAAAATCATTGGGTTTTAAATCCACAGAATTCCGTTATTTGGCATACTGAATTCTTCAAATGGTTAAAAGAAACATTGTAAATTATAATTGAATTTTATAATAAAAGCCCATTTATTCCTAAATGGGCTTTTTAATTGGCTTAAAACTATTCTTCGAAATCTATCGTGATTTTATGTAAAGACATTTCATTGGAATTATCCGTTGAAACCAAATACAGATATGAATTATTTGAAAATAAATTCATGTTATAATAGTTATTTGTTCCTTCTAAAGCTAATTCTATCGGGGTTTCTTTCCATTCACTTTCTTGTGTATCGTAAACTTGAATTGCGACCGTACTACTATTTTGTTGGCTCATAATGAATATATAACGATTTTGAAAGCTTGCGACCGAATGTTTACCATATGAATTAATAGGTTGAAAATTTAAATCTGGAAGTTGCGTCCACCCAGCGCCTTCTTGGAACACTCCAAATTTCTTTCTGTCCACATCACCGCCCAATGCATAGATCTTATTCCCAACAGAAATCATATCTGGCGTATTTACTGGGAAATCATATGCGTCTTCATCGCCCCAACTGTCATTTGTGGTGTTGTAATATTTGAATCGGGTCGAAGAATCACGTCCTCCTAAAAAATACACTTTGCTATTATGGTAAACGATTCCGGTTTCACCGTTATTCTCTTTGAATTCAATTGGATAATTTAATTCTGTCCAGTTATTTTGCGCTACATTATAACGAAATGCTTCGTTGGCTATGTAAAAAAGTCGGTTTTCATCTCCAACCAATTTTGACGAATAACCACACGCACAAACTTCCTCATGCGGCGTAACAGATTGAAAATAATTACCATTGACACTATACTTCAACATAAATTGCGGAACTGCAGTATTGGATGGATTAGCGTAGTAAATAGAATTTGCTACCATCGTAAACCATACAGAATAATTTCCCGGATTTTGAGGCGCAGCCGGCGTTGCTACTTTTTCCACTTCCAACGTAATTTTATTGACAAGGGTTTGTTCTTCAGGTTGCTCAATTTCGGTATTTTCTGCTTCATCATCTCCGCTACAAGCAGAAAAAATCATCATCAACACAACCATTAAAAGATTTGTTTTACAATAGAATTTCATAACTTTTTTTGTACAAATCAAGGATTATAATTTATAAAGTCAAATCAGTATTTCAGCAACGGTAAGTTTTAATTTGTAAATTGTTGCATTTAATTAAAAAAAGGATAATTTTTCATAAAGAATTAAATTAAATTATGTTTTCTACATTTGAATGAATTAAAAAGAAAATGAAATTCGGAAAAGTAGAAAACCCAGAACTCATCGACTTTAGAATGCCGGAAGATCATCCGGATACTTTAGATGTGCTTTCCAAACATTTGGGCGAAAATAATTTTGAAGCATACGTGGGCTGCGCTAAATGGAATCGTCAGGATCTGAAAGGATTCTATCCCAGAGGAACCAAAGACGAAT
>CALLXZ010000305.1 GCA_937875605.1 uncultured Moheibacter sp. | reverse complement strand
TTCAAATAATACTGCCGCAACGAAACATCTAATTTCTCAATTGCATAACGCAGGCTTGTTCTGGGAAGTTGAGTTGCATACGAATCAAGGAAATCCAAAAGCACAGCCTCATCAATTTTCCCCATTTCGCGAAGCATCCAACCATTTGCTTTATGCATCAAATCATGCGGATGATTTACATTCATCAGAACAATTTCCGGAACGATTTGCAAACTTTTGTTTTTAATGAAATGGAAAGTCGAGACAATGGCAATTCGCTTTTCCCATAAATTTTCAGATTCCGCCAATTTGTATAAAATATCTTCCCGATTTTGATGGAAAGCATAATGACCGATAATTTTATAACATCCCGAATCCACCAAATCCCAATTATTAAAACGCAGGGTATTTCTTAGATAAAATTCGACAATCTGATTTCGTAGTTCTTGACTTTTTGTCTTTTCATATTTCAAAACTAACATCAAAATAGCGGTCAATCTATGTTCATGAATTCCTGATTGAAGCAATTTTTCTATTTCGTTTAGACTTAAATCTTTATAAAAATCGTTGGCAATCATGCGTTGAATCGGAACGGTCAGCCCGATAAATTCATCACCTTCGCCATATTCGCCCTTTCCGGATTTGAAATATTTCTGCATGGTTTTGGCTTTTTTTTCATTTGCCAAATCCTTCATTGTTTGCTCGAGTTCGGTTAATTTATTCATGGAGAATTTGCATTATATTAAAAACAGCAAATGATTTTTCATTTTCAAATTTTCAAATTAACTAATCCTCCTCAAAATATTCAAACAGAAAATCGTTGTATGGGAAACGAGTAATGTGAATCTTCTTCACTTCCTCATAAATCGTTCTGCGTAATTCGTCCATATTTTCCTTTTCGGTAGCCGAAATAAAAAGTGTCGGATGTTCGCTTTTCGCCATCCAGGTACGTTTCCATTCCTCCAAAGAAATATTTTCACGTTTAACTTCCGTCAAATCATCTTCGTCTTTTTTGACATAGGAAAAATTATCAATTTTATTGAAAACCAAAACGGTAGGTTTATCTTTACTTCCGATTTCGTCCAGAATTTCATTGACCGAATGGATGTGATCTTCAAAACTTTCGTGCGAAATATCTACAACATGTACCAATAAATCTGCTTCACGAACTTCATCCAATGTAGATTTGAAGGATTCCACTAATTGCGTTGGTAATTTCCGAATGAACCCAACGGTATCTGTCAATAAAAACGGTAAATTTCCAATTACAACTTTACGAACAGTTGTATCTAAAGTTGCAAATAATTTGTCTTCGGCAAAAACTTCAGATTTACTCAACACATTCATCAACGTTGATTTCCCAACATTGGTGTAACCCACCAAAGCCACGCGAACCAAAGCACCTCGGTTTTTGCGCTGGGTCGCCATTTGTTTGTCAATGTCTTTTAGTTTTACTTTCAACAAAGTAATACGATCACGAATGATACGACGGTCAGTTTCAATCTCGGTTTCACCCGGACCACGCATCCCTATACCTCCTCGCTGACGCTCTAAGTGAGTCCACATACGGGTTAATCGAGGTAAAAGATATTGATATTGCGCCAATTCTACCTGTGTTCTCGCGTAAGAAGTTTGGGCACGTTGTGCAAAAATATCAAGAATTAATTGCGTTCGATCGATAATTTTTTTCTCAATTGCTTTTTCAATATTTTTCAATTGAGAAGGCGTTAATTCGTCATCAAAAATAACGGTATCTATTTCGTTTTCGTCAATAAATTCTTTGATTTCCAATAATTTTCCGCTTCCAACAAAAAATTTGGAATCAGGTTTATCCATTTTTTGTGAGAATCGCATGGCAACTTCAGCACCCGCAGTATAAGCAAGGAACTCAAGTTCATCCATATATTCTTCAAGTTTCTCTTCGGGTTGTTCACGGGTAATCAGTCCAACTAAAACAACTTTTTCGTATTGTGCTTCTTTCTTTTCTAACATAAATATTAGGAACAAAGATAGGTTAAATAGCAAAAAGTGCATAATTAACTTAATTCTGAGTCATTTCCATACAAGAGTTTTCATTCAATTTCCTTAAATTTATCCTCAAAAAATAAAATGAAAAAAATCTTTACAACTCTTGCTATTTGTGCGTTGATGATTTCTGTAGATGCTCAGGTTCAAACGCCGGCCGCAAGTCCTGCTGCTGAATTTGAACAAAAAGTAGGCTTAACGGACATCGAAGTGGAATATTCCAGACCAAACGTAAACGGACGTGCGATTTTTGGAAATTTGGTTCCCTATGATAAAATCTGGAGAACAGGTGCCAATATGAATTCCACCATCTCTTTTTCAGATGACGTGGTGATAGATGGGCAGAAAGTAAAAGCAGGGAAATATGCGATTTATACCAAACCCAGTCCAAAATCTTGGGAAGTTTATTTTTACACGGATCATGAAAATCCAGGCACTCCTGAAAAATGGGATGACAGTAAAGTAGCTGCAAAAACGACCGTAGAAGCACATACAATGCCCATGAAAATGGAAACTTTCACGATGCTTATAGACGAAATCCATGCTGACCATGCGATGTTAGGGATGATTTGGGACAATGTGTATGTAGGAGTAAAAATTGAAGTTCCAACTGAACAAAAAGTAATGGCTTCGATTGATGCAACTATGAAAGGCAGTCCCACTGCTCAGGATTATATGTCTGCTGCAAATTATTATTTCACTGCAAATAAAGACATCAAACAAGCTAAAACATGGTTTGATGAAGCAATGAAAAACAACAAAGACCCTAAATTCTGGCAATTGCGTCAGCAGTCTTTGATTTATGCCAAAGCCGGTGATACAAAAGGAGCAATTTCTTTAGCACAGCGCTCGCTTGATGCAGCAAAGAAAGCTGGAAATACAGATTATATCAAAATGAACGAAGATTCTATAAAAGAATGGTCTAAAAAATAATTCGAATTAAAAAGCACAAAAAAGCCTTCCTTAATTTATATATGGAAGGCTTTTTAATATTTTATAAATTGAATTTAAACATTAAACAAGAAATGCATCACATCGCCATCTTTTACGATGTATGATTTTCCTTCCACACCTAATTTTCCGGCTTCACGTGCTTTGGCTTCTGAACCGTATTCCACAAAATTATCATAGGAAATTACTTCCGCACGGATAAATCCTTTCTCGAAATCGGTATGAATTACACCGGCAGCTTGTGGCGCAGTAAATCCTTTGTTGATTGTCCACGCACGAACTTCTTTTACGCCTGCGGTGAAATAAGTTTGTAAATCCAAAAGCGAATAAGCCGAACGAATCAAACGGTTTACACCCGGCTCATCCAATCCTAATTCATCCAAGAAAATCTCGCGTTCTTCGTACGTTTCCAATTCCATGATGTCAGCTTCAATTTGCGCTGCCAAAACCAAGACTTCTGCTTTTTCGTTTTTTACCGCTTCGATTACTGCATCTACATGTTGATTTCCGTTTTTCACAGCGGATTCATCTACATTACACAAATACAAAACCGGTTTAAATGTGATCAAATGAAGTTCATCTACGATTTCTTTTTCATCATCGCTCAAATCCATTTCACGCACATTTTTTCCTTGTTCCAAATGGGCTTTGGTTTGTGTCAAAACTTCTAAAATCTGAATCTCTTTTTTATCCCCAACTCTTGCTGCTTTTTTTGATTTTTCAATTCGTTTTTCAACCGTATCCAAATCTTTCAATTGCAATTCAATGTCGATAGTTTCTTTGTCCCGAACCGGATTTATAGAACCATCAACGTGTGTGATATTTTCATTTTCAAAACAACGCAAAACGTGAATGATGGCATTACATTCCCGAATATTTCCCAAAAATTGATTTCCCAAACCTTCACCTTTACTTGCGCCTTTTACGAGTCCGGCAATGTCCACAATTTCCACAACAGCAGGTAAAACACGTTCTGGTTTTACGATTTCCTCCAATTTATACAATCTCGGATCCGGTACAGAAACCGTTCCTACATTGGGTTCAATCGTGCAAAAAGGATAATTTGCCGATTGCGCTTTGGCATTTGACAAACAATTAAAAAGGGTAGATTTTCCTACATTCGGCAATCCGACGATTCCACATTTCATTTGGTATCTATTTATTGTTATTCAATGGACAAATGGAACTCATTTCATTCGTTTCATAAAAATGAATTCTAAAAATTTCGTGCAAAGATAGTTTTAATTGGTTGATTTAGAAATTTGAGAATTTGAAAATGAAATACTCAAAACGAATTTTCTACTTTTGCACTTATGCCCAAACAAATCACCATTCGGATTTCGCCTGAAGATTTTGCTCAAGAAAATGTTTTCAAAAAGCATTTGGCAAATTCTCTCAACTTAAAAACAAAAGAAATCAATGCATATCAGATTTTGCGGCAATCTTTGGATGCCCGAAACCGAAATATCGTTTATCAAATCCAAGTCAATGTTTTTGTAGGTGAACCTTTTGAAGATGCTTTTGCGTTTGATGCACCTTTACAAAATGTTGAAAACGCAAAGCCGGTTTTAATCGCCGGAGCCGGTCCGGCAGGATTATTCGCAGCACTTCGATTGATCGAAGCCGGACTAAAACCCATCATCATTGAAAGAGGAAAAGACGTGCGGGAACGAAGACGTGATTTGGCAGCGATGAACAAAGACGGCAT
Source organism: uncultured Moheibacter sp. (assembly GCA_937875605.1). Taxonomy (GTDB): domain Bacteria; phylum Bacteroidota; class Bacteroidia; order Flavobacteriales; family Weeksellaceae; genus Moheibacter. Next base: position 729 of record CALLXZ010000305.1, on the reverse strand, counting down.
TGTAAATCCCGAATCGAATTATTGTTTTGGCGAAGGTGGAGCCGGAACTTACAGCGACGGAAAATTATATACACGTTCTACCAAAAGAGGGAATATTCTGAAAAGTCTGCAATGGTTTCATCATTTCGGAGCAACAGAACGAATTTTACAAGAAGCACATCCACACATTGGCACAAACAAACTTCCGGGAATCATTGCCAAAATGCGGGAAGCGATCATCGAATGTGGCGGTGAAGTTTTATTTAATTCAAAACTAACTGATTTCATAATCGAAGGAAATGAATTAAAAGGTGTTAGAATCAATGACGAATATAACATAAATTCCGAAGCGTTGATTCTCGCAACAGGACATTCGGCACGTGATATTTTTCATTTGTTATATGATAGAAACATCCAGATTGAAAGTAAACCCTTTGCTTTGGGCGTTCGGATCGAACATCCGCAAGCGTTGATTGACAGTATTCAATATCATTGTTCCCCAAATGAGTCCCGAAACGAATTCCTTCCTGCAGCAGCTTATTCGGTTGTAAGTCAGGAGGCAAAACGAGGCGTTTTTTCATTTTGTATGTGTCCGGGCGGCATCATCGCTCCCGCAAGTACAAACGAAGGAGAATTGGTGGTAAACGGTTGGTCGCCTTCGAAACGAGATGGTATTTTTGCCAATTCGGGCATGGTGGTAACGGTGGATGAGAAGGATTTTGCAAGTTATGGTTTTACGGGACCTTTGGC
>CALLXZ010000304.1 GCA_937875605.1 uncultured Moheibacter sp. | reverse complement strand
GCATTCCGTCAATCATAATAGGGCAATTCAATCCTGCATTTCGTAAAATGTTGATTGCTGCGACGTTTGCGTTGTAATAAGTAGTTTGTTCTCCAGCTGTTGGTGGATAATTTGAACTGCTTGGCTCGTTGGCAATGTTGAGAATCAGGTACTTCTGATTGGTTTTCAAAACGTGTAAAATTTCAGGTTGTGTCCACCAATTTGCAGCGATAACCAAATCTTCTGTTGGGTTCGCACTTCCGGTAAAATCATGCAATTCCACAATTGGAATCATCTTATTGGCAAGACTCGCTTCAATCATGGTTGTCAATTGAGTTGCCGTTGTCGGAACTTCCACACAAGTATAATTTGGCGGCGGAAAAGTGCAGTATTCGCGGTCCACTACAATTCTTAAAGCATTTGCTCCAGTTAATGCAATTTGAACAGTTTCTCCAACACCAAAATCCGAAACATCATAAATGTTTCCGTGGTTTAATCCTTTTAAAATGATGGTTTCGCCACAATCGTCTTTAAGATTTTTACCTTCTACTGTAAGAAGTGAATTGGGATATTGCGCCAAACCAGCTGAGCAGCATAGAAGTAAAATCCAAGTAAATTTTTGATTCATCGTGTTTTTTAATTTGTAATGATATTTCATATTGATTAATTTTAATTTCTGAAGTAAAATTATTTCTAATTCAAAATGAATGTATTCAGGTTTTTACGAACGGTAGGAATGAATTCACAAAAAGCGGTTTGCCCGAACTTATCATGCATCAATTTTTTTCTTATTATTCATACCTAAATTTGTATAAAAATTAAGCTATGGAATTAGGAATCGGAATGTTTGGAGATCTTACATTTGATAAACAGACAGGTAAATACCAAACGGCAAGTCAGAAATTTCAGGAACTGATCGAGCAGGTAAAACTGGCGGATGAATTAGGAATTGACGTGTTTTCTTTGGGAGAACATCACCGGAAAGATTATGCAGTTTCTTCTCCAGAAATGGTTTTATCTGCACTTTCAATCGTTACGAAAAATATTAAATTAGGAAGTGGAGTGACCGTTCTCAGTTCTACTGATCCGGTAAAAGTTTATCAGGATTTTTCAACTTTGGATTTGATTTCCAATCAGCGTGCGGAGATCATGGCGGGACGCGGCAGTTTCATCGAATCTTTTCCGCTTTTCGGATACGATTTGAAAAATTACAATGAATTATTTGAAGAAAAACTTGATTTATTAATTGAATTGAATAAAAATGAAGTGATTAATTGGGAAGGGAAATTCCGTGCTCCTATCGAAAATCAGACAATTTACCCCAGACCGGAACGCTCCATTCCGATTTGGATCGCAGTTGGAGGAACTCCCGAATCTGTTTTGCGCGCTGCGAAATCAGGATTACCGATTATTTTTGCCATCATCGGCGGAATGCCCAAACAATTCAAACCATTGATTGAATTTTATAAAGAAAACTATAAAATATATGGACATGATCCGGAAAAAATGCAGGTTGGGGTTCATGCACATACATTTGTAGGAGATTCTCAACAGAAAATTCTGGATAATTATTTTCCATATTATGCTGCTCAAATGGATAGAATCGGACGTGACAGAGGCTGGGCTCGTTACACTCAAATGCAGTTTGAAGGTGGAATGAGTCCGGAAGGTGCCCTTTTCATGGGTGATGCTCATCAAGTAGCCGAAAAGATGATACAAACCATCGAAATGTTTGGTTTGACGAGGTTTGTAGCGCATATTGACGTCGGAGGACCGACGCACAAAGAAATGATGAAAGCCATCGAATTGTACGGCACCAAAGTTTTACCTGAAGTGAGAAAAGCTTCGAATAAATAAATCTTAAAAAATGTCATATTGAGAGAAGTCTAAATGTGGCATTTTTTTATGAGTTAAATTTAAATCAAACAAAATTCGTTTAGAATAATTATTCTTAAATTTAGATTCAAAATTCTTTCAAAATGAAAAAACTAACATCAATATTTTTAATGGTTTTTATGGCTCAGATAATGTTTGCACAAAATTTAAAACCAATTCCATACAAAGACGGAAACCAAAAATTAAATGGTTTAATTACCGATAATACAAAAGGAAAAAAGCCAGGCGTTTTGATTTTACCTGCTTGGAAAGGAATTGATAATGAAGCCAAAACTGCAGCATTAGAATTAGAAAAACAAGGATACATCGCCATGATTGCAGATATTTACGGCGAAGGAAACATTCCAAAAGACAATTCCGAAGCTTCAAAAATAGCAACTCACTACAAAACAGATTATGAAGCGTATCAAAAACGCATTTTAATTGCATTGGATGAATTGAAAAAAGCCGGAGCAGACGCCGATAAAATTGCTGTAATTGGCTATTGTTTCGGCGGAACGGGCGCATTGGAAACGGCTCGCGCCAATTTTCCGGTTCAAGGCGTAGTTTCAATTCATG
>CALLXZ010000303.1 GCA_937875605.1 uncultured Moheibacter sp. | reverse complement strand
AAATTCCTGTAAATAATAAAATAGAAAGTAATTTCGTTTTCATAGTTGGTTAGATTTTATTCTGCGAAAATAAAAAAATCCCCGAAGCAAAACTTCGAGGATTTCATATTTAATTGAGAATTAATTATTTCTTGCCATAACGCTCATAGGCCAAACGAACTGCTTTGTTCACATCAATTACACCTCCGGTTACAGAAAGTTGATTGAATTTACGTGGATCTTTTTCAGAACCAACTTCCATCATCGCATCGGAAACATTGACCGTTTCAAATAAAACTTCTTTTACTTGTTCCGAAGTCATGTGTGGAAAATAGGCCCAAACCAAAGCCGCGCATCCTGCCGCAACCGGTGAAGCCATAGACGTTCCTTGTGCATAACTGTATTTCTGATCCGGAATGGTCGAATAAATTTCCGTTCCCGGTGCAAAAATATCCACTTTTACCGTTCCAAAGTTGGAGAAGGATGCCTTCAATTTCTCCGGCACACGAGAGCTTGCTCCTACTGTAATCCAGTTTTTAGCGATAGATTTCATTTCCTCATCTATGAAATTGCTTGGATAATTGGTGTTGTAATCCAAATCTTTATTGTCATTTCCAGCTGCATGGAACATCAAAACACCTTTACTGTCTGCATAACGAATGGCATCATAAACCAATTCTTTGTTAGGCGAAAAAGCTTTACCAAAACTCATATTCAAAACTTTCGCACCATTATCCACTGCATAGCGGATAGAAGCGGCAACGTCCTCATCACGCTCGTCTCCATCCGGAACCATACGCACAGACATAATCTCCACCAAACCTCCGGCTACACCATCCATTCCAACTTTATTTCCTCGTGTTGCACCGATGATTCCTGCTACGTGTGAACCATGAAAGGCATCTGGTCCTTCTACCTCATTGTTTCCGTATCCTTTTATATCAAATTTTCCTTTTGCAGGATCGTATTTAGGATTGTAAGCGTAAAGCAAATCTTTGTTTTCGCTGGCATCCACCATTCCAAATTCTTTTTTGGCTTCGGTGATGATTTCAGTCATTGTTTTTCCTTCAAATTCAGGGTTATTGGAAATCAGGAAATCCAATTTTGTTTTTTTATCCTTATCTTCAGCAGTAGCTTCCGGCAATGCTTGGATGCTTGCTTTGGAAAGTTTTATATCTTTGGCATATCCTTTTAAATTTTCTAGGAATTCCATGATTTGAGTTGTTTCAGGATCACTTCCAGCCGATTTATTTTTAGCCGAATAATATTTATCTGCCCAAATTTTTCTTGCTTTTAAGTAAGTTTGGTATTCTTTAGGCATTTTACGCATATTTTCCATATCCGTTTTTTTGTTACCCGAATTGAACTTCTGTTCATACATAAAAGTAACGCGGGTTGCTTCGTAAGAATCTTCATTATAATCCTTTCCGGAAGCATCAGTACAGAAATCCCAACCGTTGATATCGTCCACATACCCATTGTTATCATCATCTTTTCCGTTTCCGGCTTTTTCTTTTTTATTGACCCAAATCTCCGATTTTAAATCTTCATGATCAATTTCCACTCCGCTATCCAGTACACCTACAACCACTTTGGTCGGTTTTAGTTTTTTGGACTTTAGGAACTCAAGAGCAGAATCCGTTCCCACTCCATAAATACCGGTTTTTGTAAAATCACTATGAAACCAGTTTCTTTTTTCCTGCTCCTGTTGATCAACTGCCGTTTGAGCAAATGCCTGAAAGCTCAAAGCCATCAAGAACAAAGACGTAATTAGTTTTTTCATATTTTTATAATTATTTGTTTTTAAAAGTAGATGTAATTCATTTTAAGTTAATTAATTAGAATAAATAATTCTCTTATGATTCACTTCAAATACTTTTCTTAAATTTATTTGACATATCAATTAGTTTTCTAATTTATTAAATTGTTACAAAAAAGTTATTCTTTATTGACAATTGTAAATAATTTCTGAATCCGATTCCCTTCCGTATCACTCACCGTCACTCTGTGACGCCCCGATTCCGGCTGAAGCGCAAGTTTATGAATATTTTGTGTAGTTCCCACATATTTTCCGTCTAAATACCAAAAAAGTGACTTTTCAGGTTGCGTATAAGCGATTTCAAATACGACAAGTTGCTGATTTTCGGAAAAATCTTTCGGTAGATAAATCCTTGTGAAGTTTTTCGGATAAACAAAATCAAACCCCAATTGATTCCCCGGATTGGCACAACCTTTCATGTAAGTGGGCAATGTTCTATATTCCGGATGAATTTTATGGTAATAAAAAGCTTCAATCGGCGGAAGTACAAACCATTTCTGCGTCATCATTTCACTCACCGGATAACAATCATTATTTACCTGAAATGAACCTGTTTTATCCAAATGAACTTTTTGATGATACGGACAAACCGGACCATTTTCTGCCGAAGCAGGAATTTCGGTTCTCACAAATTGGGAGCAATTTCCCCCTACCAGAAATCCACTTTCTTTACAGGTTTTGACTTCTGTCCAGTTTCCTTTTGGTTTTTCAAATTTCGAATTTAATTTCAATCTCCCGAAAATATCAAACATCACAGGAGCAGCAGCTTTCACTCCGACAATTCCCGGGCGGCCTTCCCCATCTGCATTTCCAACCCAAACTGCCACCACATATTCCGGCGTCACACCTACTGACCAAGCGTCGCGAAATCCATGACTTGTACCGGTTTTCCATGCTATGTTTTTTCCCGAATAAACCTGCCATCCGGTTTCTGATTCGGGACGAGCAACATCTTGTAATGCTTTCAACGTCAAATAAGCAGACTGCGCACTCACCGGAAATTTCATTTCCTTTTCCGATTCTCTTTTTATATAATGAATTTTTGGATCAAACACATCTTGTTCCGGTTTCGAAACCCGAAACGCCAAATTACGGTACGATTCCGCCAATTCCCAAAGTTTTACTTCTCCTCCACCCACAATTAACGATAAACCATAATGTTTAGGTGTTTCATTAAAAGTGGTAAAACCAAATTCTTTTAATTTATGATGAAATTTGGGAACACTGTAAGATTCAAGCATGTGAACCGCCGGAATATTTAGCGATTTAGCAAGTGCCTCATCTGCCGGAACGGCGCCCGAATA
>CALLXZ010000302.1 GCA_937875605.1 uncultured Moheibacter sp. | reverse complement strand
CAGCAACAGTCTCAGTACATTGAAATTCCAGTTGAAGCAGAAGTTGCACTTTTCCAAACGAACTCCATCGGCATCAGCGCAACCGCCGGAGGAAGTACTTGGTTGCTTTCTAAAAATAAAATTTATGCACATACCGATGATTATACTGAAGAATTAGGGAAAGCAGATAACCTGAACAATACTTCGTTTAGTGCAAATGCTGGACTAAAATTCGATATGAAAATTTCGGAAAATGTACAGATAAATGTGGAACCCGGATTTAAGTATTTAATTAATCCTGTAAACGATATCGAAAGGTACAATCCTTATACAGTGGGTGTAAATGCCGGAATTACAGTTTCTTTGAAGTAAAAAAATTTAGGAAATAATTTTTTCGTCCACCAATACCCTTTCGATAAAACTGCGCAGAAGATTCAGATGATTTCGGGCAATTCTTTGTCCTATTTTGGCAGAAACATACGGTCCAATGATGAGTAAAAGTCCGATCAGATTGGTCCAAACCCAAAAACTTCCTACATCCAAAGCTAGTTCGATCCAACCGTACATTCCGGTGGTCAATAAAACAGCGCCACCCAATCCATACGAAAACATAAACAAAGTCCAGACAGAAGATCTAGGTCCAAACACACCTCGTATTTCGATTCCGTCCGGACGGCCCATTTCATTTTCAATTCGAAGCTGTAATTGCGGTGCCCAATATTTATCCTGATCCCGTAAAACCCGTATGACTCCTACTTCCGAATTACAATATCCTCCCAAAACTTTATTACGATCTTTCAGATGAATGTTGAGTTTTTTGGAAAATTCTTCTGCTGTCATGCCTGCGATGACTTTAAATCGGGGACGACTTCGGATAGCATTTATTTCAATTTCGTTTTTCATTTGGGAAATTTTCGATTTGGTTGATTAAATTTACAAACAATTATCAAATAAACCGATGAAACCGGAAGAAGTATCTTTTTACGATAAAGTATATGAAGTTGCCCGAAAAATCCCTTTTGGAAAAGTTACTTCCTATGGCGCCATAGCCGAATTTATCGGAAGAAAAGGTTCTGCGCGCATGGTCGGGTATGCGATGAATAATGCCGGAAATCATCCGGATGTTCCTGCTCACCGAGTCGTTAACCGAAACGGACTTCTGACCGGAAAACACCATTTCTCACCATCCGACCTCATGAATCAATTATTGGAAAACGAAGGAATCGAAATTGAAAATGATAAAATCCTGAATTTTAAAAAGGTTTTTTGGAAGCCTGAGTAGTTTGTTAATTTAAAATACCTTTTTTCAAAAAGAAATAACTTAGGATACTCCCTTCTGCATTTTTCTGTATTTCAAATACTGAAAAAGAGTAGGATGGGTATAATTTGTCTTTTCATCCACTTCACCGACTTTTCGGGATTCAGGTTCTGAACCTTTTTCTATTTCTTTGATAATTTTCGCCTGATTTTCTGCAATTCCAACCATTCCTTTCCAGCTCAGCGTAAAATAGCTATCTCCTTCATCAATCGGAACTGTAGATTGAAACAAAATATCGCCTGTATCCACGCCACTATCTAACCAAAAAACCGTATAACCGACTTTTTCCGGCTCGCCATTAAAAATCGCCCAAAAAGGGGAATGAACACCCCGATAATCCGGCGTGATGCCCGGATGTCCGGCGATTACTCTTCCGTTTACGATATTTCGAACTTTTTTTCCAACCCAATAACCTGTATGAACCAACAATAAATCAGGCTGAAGAGATTTTATAAATTCCATCGTTTCCGGATTTCCGTAATCGTCTGTTTGAAAGGATTGAAACGAATAGTTTTTTAAAATGGACTGAATTTCATCCTCGTTATAAATTTGATTGAAAATTTCACGGTCTTTCTTGTTGTTCAGTATTTTATAATAAATTCGTCCCAGGATTTGTAAAAACACCTGAACGTAACCGTATTTCTTTCCGGCTATTTTCAAATAAGAAAAATCGATTCCTCTTTTATGTTTATTAGCATTGACTACACCGACCACATTAACCTCATTTTCAAGCAAAACACTTAGCGTTTTATCAAAAATAATTCCGGTGCCAAACAGGCAAACAACTCGTAGGGATTTATTAGTCATTTTTCTTGTTTTGAATGTATTGATGGATAGGAAAAATGATTTTCTTTATCATTGATTTAATTCTCCGATTACGTTGTAACCTTGATAAATTACTCAATTCCAGCATATCACGAAATTCCTGATCGCTTGTTTGAGATTTCACAGAAAAACGTCCAAAAATCTCGGAATCTTCGGAAAATCTCGATTCCAAAATGGGTTCCGAATCAAAAACAAAGGAAATTCCTGCTTCCGAAGCCGATTGATAGGTTTTCAGATCAGAATCTCCACCCGGAACGGATGCATACAAAATTTCTTCGTCTATGATTTCTTCAAGAATTTGCTTCGAAGTTTTCCATTCTTCTACCATTTTCTCATAATTTAAACTTCTGAAAATCATGGGATGTGTGTGTGAATGAGAACCAATGATGTGCCCTGAATTATGTAAATTTAAAATATCTTCTTTTGCTAAAAATCCTTTTGTACCAATTCGTTTCGTAGTGATAAAGTACATTCCTTTTAACCCAAATTCTTCCAAAATTTGAGCCGATTTCAAATTGGAAATACCACCGTCATCAAATGTGAAAAGGATTTGGTCTACTTTTTTTAATTCATTTATTTTCAGATGATTGGAATAAATTTCAAGATGATTTCGAAAAACTTCCGTTTTATGCATATACGCCAGATTGTCCTTGTTCTGAAATCCAGATTCCGAATAATCATCAATAACTTCATGGTATAAAAATGCAAGTGTTTTGGGCATGGTCAGTTTATTCTTCTGATGCAAAGATAATTGTATTTGATTGAAACAGAAATTTGGTTTTTCATCTAAACATCCAAATTTTCAATCATCTGCTCTCTGTTTTCAGCAAATGGAACATTCGGATTTAAAATTTCTTCAATCAAATAACTTAAAGGCTTTTGAATCAGTTCTAAAATTTGATTGTCAAAACTTAATTCATCATCAATCCGCAAACTAACTACTTCTTTTTTAGGATATTTCAATGGATAAATCCCAAATTGAACAAATTGATTTTCATTATTTCCAAAAAACATTTCGGCGTAGATCAAAAGTTGCAAAGGTTTTGGAAATTTATCTTCACTAAACACTTTAGAAATGTTTTCTGATTTGATTTTCAATTCTTTTTCATCGACATATCCGGTTTTATAATCGATAATTCGCTTTTGACCGTTAACCGAATCAATCCTGTCAATGAATCCACCTAAAATTACTTTTTTTCCATTTTGCAACGTAAGTTCCACGTTGGCTTCCTGTTCTAAATTCAAGATGATCAATTCTGATTCTGTACAGATTTTCAAATCATTCTTCAGAACATTTTCAACAAATGAATAAACTATTTTATAAATCAAATAATTCTTTCCCCGTTTGAATTCACCGCTTTTGTATTCTTCCCTGAAATATTTTTCGACTACCGGTTCCAGATTTCCCAGCAAAGGTTGAATATCCGAAGGAATAAGTATTTTTCCGAGTAAAGGCGTATATAATTCTTCCAACGATTTATGGACAATATTTCCTAAAACCCTTGCTCCGACAGTTTCTTCGGCTTCTTCAAATTCTTCCAGTTTCAAAACTTTTTGCTGATAAAATTCAATCGGATTTCTTAGGTAAGAATTCAAGGACGAAGGCGAAATACGTTTTTCCACCCAGCGGTTCAGTGCTTCTATCACCCTTTCAGTTTTCGGAATAATTAGCGGATTCTGAACTGGTGATTCAAATTGAGGTGTAGCAATTTTATAACGAATTTCATGTCCGGATTCAATTTCAATTTGAGTAATGAATCGGCTTTTTTCACCTGAACCCAATGCATCGGGTTCGGAATTGTAAATCAATTCTATATTTTCTGCCCTTTGCAACAACCGGTAAAAATGATAGGCAAAAACAGCATCGTTTTCGGTAAAAGTATTCAATCCCATTTCGCGACGTATGTCGTATGGAATGTAGGAACTCTCCACCCTTCCTGGTGGCAGGATCCCATCGTTGACCGAAAGAATAATCACATTTTTAAAATCCAATAAACGCGTTTCCAAAAGTCCGACGATCTGAAGTCCTTCCAAAGGTTCGCCTACAAAGGAAATCGTTTCATTTTGCAACAAACGATTGTACAAAACATATAGTGTTTTGAAATCGTTTATATGTGAAAAACCGGCTAATTCTTGCTTTAATTGAGAAAACAATAAACTGAACCGATACAAATATTCTTTATCCAATTCATTTATCTGAATTTCCGCTTTCCGCATTTGATCGTCAACCCATTTCTGAAGCTGATCTACAAACGAACCAACATTTTCGGGAATTTCAAAGAGCTCCTGAAAAATGCTTTTTTCTAATTGTTCGGCTAAAAATTTAGGAGAAGAAAAAATATGGTTTTCACGACGAATGCGGATGGAAACTTCTGTGGAAACCGGATTTTGTTCTTTGAAAATCGTATTTCCTAAAATATCCAAAACATTTTTAAAATAATAAGTTGTTCCATTTCCCAATTTCTCACGGTTCATCTGCAACTCAAAAACGGAACGAAAAAAATAAGCCATCGTGGATTTATTGAGCGGAAAACCCATTGTGATATTGACTTTTTTAATTTGCGAAGGAATCGAACTCAAAACAGCTGGCAATATGGTTTCTTCTGCCAATACTATAGCGGTTTCCGTCCATTCTTCCTCCGGAATTTCATTGAGAATTTTATGTAAGTATTTGGCTTGTCCTACTCGTTTTCCAATTTCGGTTACTTCTATTTTTTTAGGTTGGGAAAAGGTATTAAATTGCCAATTCCATTTGTTCAGCGATTCTTTGTACGATCGTAAAAAATAGCCCGATTCCTGATTGGAATCTTCCATATAATAGATATCGGAATCCCAAAATAACTGCGCTTTTCCAATTATATTTAGTTCAAATATAATTTTTCGTTCAGCATTGGAAAGGGCATTTAGACCGACAAATACAAAATCCGTTGGATTATTTTCCAGAAATTCCGGCAGATTTTCCACGGCTTTTTTATACATCAAACCCCGATAAGCCAATTTTTTTTGAAGTAAATCATCATTTAATTGAAAAAACAAATCCTTTGCCATCTTCCAGAAATACAGATGTTTACTCATCAACTGATTGCTGCCGATTTCCAATTCTTCCTGTCCCCATTTTTTAATTCGTTCAGCCGAAACCAAATAATCAAAAATCGAATGAGGATCAACCAAAGCAGAATTGATATCGTCAAAATCCTTTTGTAAAGTAGGAATCCATTTGAGAAAAACTTCAAATTCGTCCGGTGTATCCGTAATTTTCTGATAGGAATGATACGCTTGAAAACAAAGCTGAATCTGCGAAATAGATTGCAACCCCGAAACGGAAGCGATAAATTCATCAATACTCAAAAAGCAAGGAAGTAAAATACTTTTTTTATGTTTTTGAAAACTTCTTCTAAAAAATAATTTAGGACGATTTCCGGGTAGGATGATCGTTGTATTTTCAAAATTCGAGGAATTCTGAATGAGCTCTAAAACAACTTTATCAATAAATTTTTCCATCAATTCGAAACCGCTTTAAGTCCTACTATGGATGCAATCAGTGTACAAATGAAAAAGATTCGCCAAAAAGTGGCGGGCTCATTAAAAATAAAAATCCCGACTAAAACCGTTCCCACAGCCCCAATCCCTGTCCAAACAGCATAAGCCGTTCCGATGGGAAGGTTTTCCGAAGCTTTTATCAGCAAAATCATACTGACGGTCAGACATACCAAAAATCCTCCGTACCAAAAGTAGGATTCGGTGCCAGAAGTTTCTTTTGCTTTCCCAAGACAAGAAGCAAATCCGACTTCAAAAAGTCCGGCGATGATGAGTATAATCCAGTTCATAATTGAAAATTTAATTCAAATTTATTTTTTGTTGATAGTTGGCGAAAATTAAGAAATTAATAGGAAGCCGAAAAACTTTGAACCTGAAACTTGAAAGTTTACACACCAATCGCCTAAATTTGCAAAATGAATCAAACGGAATTGACCGGAAAACAAAAATGGGAAAAAGTCGAACGGTTTTTTGCCGAAAATTTCACCGATGGTGAAACGCCTGATTTGGATACCATCCTTTTTCTGATTGGGGTTCAGGAATTAGGAAAAGGTAAAAGACGTTTTAAAAAAGACGACAAAGTTAATCTTCTTCACATAGCGGTTTGTCGGGTTTTGGAACCGTTTGGATATTATCGGTTCGATGGTTTGGACAAAGATGGCTGGCCACAGTTTGAGTTTTTAGAGCCACTTCCGGATTTGAAACCAAACGAACAAAGTTTACTCATGAAAAATGCTGTGATTCAGTATTTTGAGGATCGGGAAATGTTTTAAATGATTATTTTAAAGTTTTCAGGAAAAAACTGTATCGGTTGAATACTAATCTTTTATAGAGATAATCAAAGAAGTCAGGTGACGATTTGGAAACGGTGCTTATTGCTTTGCTTTTTAACGTGTTTCCGTTAACCTCATAACAAATATACAAAAAGTTTTAATTCTTATATCCTTTATCCATCTCTTGTAAATATTGTTCTGTTATCATTGTTTTTTTATAATTTATTACCTTCTTAATTTGGATTAGTTCAATTCGTCGTCATATTCGATAAGACCTTCTATAAACTCGGTGAAAGAAGCCGCAAGGAATTTCAATTCTACTTCCGAATAATAAACATAAATATGCCCGTAGGTATCTTCAGTGAGCGACATGGCGAGGTAACCGGTAGACGTGCAGCCAATGGTGATGTGCTTTTCCGGCAAATAATCCTCTGTGTCCACGAGGATAGAATCACCATATTTTAGTGGATGAAAATAACTGAAATTGCTGTCATCGTCAGGCACACCAAAATACGCCTCTATACTTTCAACTTCGGCTCCATTATACTGTAGTAGATGTGCTTTATGATCTTCGGGCAGGGTTAGTCCTTTAGCGGTTTCAAATTCCTGTATGTCGCTGAGTGTAATGGGAGGGTTTTCGGCAATAAATAGTTCCATAATTATGTAATTGATTTTGTTTAAATTTTTACCAGTTCAGTAGCCGAATCAAATATATCAGCGTTTTGGGCGCGTAAAATGATTTGCTCTTTACTATCCATTTCTATAACAATCTGGCTGTTACTATGTATTTTTTCGCAGTAGATGCGGTGTATTATTTTGTTTTGTATATTGAATTGTTGTGCATAGTCAACATAAACCAATCCGGTTTCATTTTCTTCTTCGATTGTGGCGG
>CALLXZ010000301.1 GCA_937875605.1 uncultured Moheibacter sp. | reverse complement strand
CACATCAAATTTTCCTTCCATAAAATCCAGAATCACTTTCTCCAGATCATCACCTTTCATCTGTCCGTGTCCGGTTGCTATTTTCGCATCCGGAACCAATCGCTGAATCATTCCGGCAATTTCTTTTAGCGAATCAATTCGGTTATGAATGAAGAAAACTTGTCCGCCACGCTGTAATTCGTAGAAAACAGCATCCCGAATTTGTTCTTCATTAAACCCGATTAAACTCGTATCAATCGGCTGACGGTTTGGCGGTGGTGTTTTGATGATCGACAAATCACGTGCCGCCATCAAGGAAAATTGAAGCGTTCTCGGAATTGGCGTAGCGGTCAGTGTCAATGTATCGATATTCGAGCGAAGCGTTTTCAATTTATCTTTTACGCCCACTCCAAATTTATGTTCTTCATCGACTATCAACAATCCCAAATCTTTGTATTTCACCTCTTTATTAACCAATTGGTGCGTGCCTATGATGATGTCGATTTTGCCTTCGGCTAATTTTTCCAGAATTTCTTTTTTCTGTTTTGCCGATTTAAACCGGTTTAAATACGCAATCGTAACCGGCATATCTTTCAAACGTTCTGAAAAAGTTTTGACATGCTGAAATGCTAAAACGGTCGTCGGCACTAAAACAGCGGTTTGTTTTCCGTCGGTTGCGGCTTTAAAAGCAGCGCGGATCGCCACTTCCGTTTTCCCAAATCCTACATCACCACAAACCAAACGATCCATGGAACGTTCGCTTTCCATATCGGCTTTCACGTCGTTGGTCGCTTTGAGCTGATCGGGTGTGTCTTCGTAAATAAAAGACGCTTCCAACTCATTTTGCATATAACCGTCCGGACTGAACTGAAATCCTTTCTGCGTACGGCGTTTTGCATATAATTTGATCAAATCAAAAGCAATTTCCTTGACTTTTGTTTTGGTTTTATTTTTTAAATTTTTCCAAGCCGGAGAACCGAGTTTATTAATTTTCGGTTCGGCTCCATCTTTTCCGGTGAATTTGGCAATTTTATGAAGCGAATGAATACTGACATATAAAATATCGTTGTCCCGATACACCAATTTGATTACTTCCTGTTTCGTTCCCTGCACATCTTGTTTGACCAATCCGGCAAACTTTCCGACTCCGTGATCGATATGTGTTACGAAATCGCCAATCTGGAGCGAAGTCAATTCTTTTAGTGTAATCGCTTCTTTTTTGGCAAAGGAATTTCGGAGATTGAATTTATGGTAACGTTCAAATATCTGATGATCGGTAAAACACGTAATTTTCAAATCTTCGTCCACAAATCCCTGATGAATTGCTCCAATGACCGGAACAAATTTCACTTCTTTTGAAATGTCTTCAAAAATATCATGAAAACGCTGCACTTGTTTTTCTCCGGAGCAGAACAGATAATTGGTGAAACCTTCTTCAGTTTTGGAGTTGAATTCTTCTGCCAACAAATCAAATTGTTTGTTGAAAGAAGGTTGTGGTTTTTGGTTAATTTGAATGGAAACCGAATTCTCAAAATAGGAATTCAGAGAAAACTCAATCACCGGGAATTT
>CALLXZ010000300.1 GCA_937875605.1 uncultured Moheibacter sp. | reverse complement strand
ATATTTAAGGAGTAATTGATTTGAGTTTATTTTCGTATCGTTTGGAATGAAAATCCAAGGATTCTTCCACCGGAATGAATTCAATTCTAATCGTATCTTTTATCTTTTGGTTTGAATAACGGGAATTTCCCGTAAGCGCCAAATAACTCGATTTGCTCATGTAAGGACCTCCGAACCATTTGCTGAATTGAGAAATAAATCTAACAAATTTTAATTTGCTTTTCGAAAGAACTTTCGTAGGACTTAAATTACGTTTTTTTCGCACTAAATCAAATATTTCCAAAAAGGATTTATCTTCCGAAGTGAGAAGAAAGAGTTGGTTCCATTTTTCCTGCTCTACTAACTCCGTCAGGCAAAATGCGACATCACGTACATCTACATAGCCGGTCAATCCATGCGAAGCATATGCTTTCTTTTTTAAGGATAATTCAAATAATTTTTCACTTGCGCGACTTCCGTTTTGACTTCCGATGACTACTGACGGATAAGCTACCAAAACGTTTAGTCCTTCCTGAGAGCCACGCCAAACTGTCATTTCTCCTTTTTTCTTGGAAATTGCATATTCGGAATGAGGTCGCTCCGGATCCCATTTTGAATTTTCAGTAACCCAATTTTCATGAGGAAGTTTGTCCAAAACAGCGATCGAACTTATGTAGATAAATTCGGGAATTTCCAGTGAGATAGCAAGATTGACTAAATTCTCTGTTCCCGTCACATTTATTTCGTGTATAAGGCTTCGGGAACGGTCATCAAAACCAACGGAGGCAGCTGTATGATAAATGGTTTCGATTCCAGATAAAGCTTCCATAAGAGAAGGAATATCAAGCAGATCAGTTTCTATCCATTCAATTTTTTGAAATGCATCCAAACCGGAAAATTCTTCGAACAGTTCTTGGACAGATTCCAAAGGAGAATTAGCTCGTTTCATCGCCCGTATTTTTTTTCCTCTTCGGGATAATTCCAGCAATAAATAACTTCCAATGAGACCCGTCGCACCTGTTACAAAAACCATTTTGCGAAGATAAAATTTTTAACTTCGAAATGAGAAGTTAATTTCATTTAAAGTTGTTTGGATTATAAGTTAATTGAAACTAAAAAATTAGTATTTTTAGACGAATTTACTGAACTATATCAAATTTTTAAAGAAGAACTGGTCTTCTGGGTTTTTCGTCTTCTAAAATTTTTGCCAATGTAGGCGGTAAAAGTGTGATGTTATTGAAAAAGTCATCAAAAAAACCTTTGGTTTCTTCGGATAATAATTCAGAATATTCTTCGATGAACGATTCGCCATACAACATGGGTAGTTGCACCAGTCTTCCGTTTTTAAATATTCCAACCAAATGATATTCGTCCAATTCGTTTACCGGAGTTCCGCTTGCGATACAATGGTTGAGTAAGTGATTCATGTCAATTTGAACTTCATTTGAGTTTTCAAATCGAGGGATTCCATCCATTTTCGCAGCAAATTCCTGAATGTGCTGCATGGATTCTTTGGAGATGCTTTTCATCATGTCGGTTTTGCATCGCTCACAAATTGCATATTCAAAGGTCATTTGAAATTCAGATTTGTCATGGGTTTTTTGAAATGCTTTTTCGATAAAGTAATAGCGGTTCCCAAATGTATTTCCACATATAGAACATTCTGAATGAGGTTGATGTGTTTCGGAGGAATGAAACTGTTCGGGAATGTCTTCGCTGAAATTAAAAAAGAAATGCATTTCACAATTGAATTAGAGAAACGAAGGTATAAAAAAACCACCTGAAAAGGTGGTTTCATGTATGTTAAAAAATTAATTTAATAAATCTTCCAGCACATAGATATTTAAAGAAGATTGTGCCATATCTGCATTTAGATTTGCTGGAGTGTTAGCTTTTCCAACGGCTAAACTCCCGCTTGAATTTGTAAAAGTTCTTCCTCTGCAAGCAACTTTAAAAGTGTGGTTTCCGGCTGCTACGTTATCAAAACTAGAGTTGATGTTAAAAACGTTATAAGATCCGGCATCTCCCCTTACGATATCTACACGTACCCCTTTTAGTTGATTGTCCATGAAAATTCCACAAGCGAAACTTGCAGAACCGGAAAAGTTCATCTGAGCGGTGGTTTGGAACTGAACGTGGACTTTATTGGTTGGACGAGTGACATTGATTTGTTTTGATAATCCTGTGATTTCCACCCAGTTTCCGCTTAATGCTGAATCTTCATTATATGTACCATATCCTGTTTCGCTTAAATCGAGTCCCACTCTGTCTGCTTGTGCCTCAACTGCGGTAAGGTACAGTCCTCCTTGGTATCCTACAGGGATTTTTACTTCATTCCAACTGACTGGGTCATCGGATCCATTTGATGTAAGTGCTTTATTTTTTGCTCCGGGATCGCCTAAGGAGTTGTCTGTTCCGTTTACATGAATTTTTCCTGAAACATTCAAATCTCCGTTTACATCCAAAGTGGTAACGGGGTTATTTGTATTTATCCCGACTTGCGCAAATGTAAGTCCTCCTAAAGATAAAAGAAGGATTGTATTGTATAAATAATTTTTCATTTTCTTTTAAGGTGTTAGTTAAGGATCAACTTCAATGTATTCATCAGGAATTTCAAAAACTTCAACTTTCATGGTTGATTTTGCCATAAAATCATTTAGGTTACTGGTGTTTACTGCTCGTCCGATACCCAATGAAGAAGAGGTCGAATAATTGGCTCTGCGCGTACAAGCAACATCAAGAGTGTGAGTCCCTACCGAAAGGTTTTCACTGACGTGCAGCATGGTAAGTGTTCTAAACGGCCCATAAGAAGAGGAGGGTTGCTCTACTGTATTGACACGCACACCTTCTAACTTTCCGTCAATAAAAATCCCGCAAGCAAAATCAACTGCATCTAAAAGATTACCGGAACCTGATGTTCCTAATTGAGCAACTGTTTCAAATGTAAAATAGGTTTTATTTTCTTCACTGTAAATATCAAAAGTCTGAGTCATTCCCGAGATTTTTTTCCAAGAAGACAAAGAACTATAATTTGTTCCTTTTGTATAAAGATTATTTCCTGAAGTTTCACCTGAAGTAAAGGAAACTCCTGTCTGGTCTTCAAATGTATTGTTATAAATCAAATAGTAGTTTTGATTAGCATCCGGAATGTTCAGCGTCAACCATTTGGGTGGAAGCCCCGGGCCTTGAGATACCAAAACCTGACCGTCTACTCCAGGATTTCCGGGAGTTCCCTGATTTCCGCCGACATAGATTTTTTCACGTATGCTCACATCTCCGTTTACATCGAGTGTGGCGTTGGGTGCGTTAGTATTTATTCCAACCTGAGCTGATGCTGCAAAGCACAAGCACACGAGAAGGAATGATATAAAATTTTTCATATTAATTCTTTTCGAAAGTTTGTTTAATCGTTAATTATATATTCCATTACATCAATTTTAAAGTTGGAGCTCAACATAAAATTGTTAGCAACATTTGTCCCAGTATTGAGAGGTGCTCCAATTGCCAATGCATAATCTCCGCCTGAATTTGTTCTGATTTTTCTGCAGGCTACTTTCAGAGTGTGCGTTCCAACTTCCACATCTGACAGAATATAGGAAAGCGTATAAATGCCTTGGTTTTTTGTGTTTTTATTGTTGATGCCATTTATTTGGTCTCCTCTTAAGGCAACCAATTCATCATTCATAAATACTCCACAGGTATAGCGTACAAAGTATTTTGAAGTGTTTTCCGAGTTATAGGTATTGGGCATTTCCACACCTGACTGAAACATCAAAGCAACTCGGTTTACTGGTCTGTTTACATCAATTTCTGTTTCCATGCCCGGAATCTCTGTCCACGCATTACTCAGAGTTTCCCCTAGTGAGCTTACGTCATCCAAATCACCTGCTCCGGTTGAGAATTGGATACCGACCTCATCTACAACTGCATAACTGTATTTTAACTGAATTTGTCCTTCTTCCAAAAAAGGAACATTTACAAATTTCCACATAGGTTCGTTTGAACCATCCTGAGAAAACAAAACCTGACCATCTTGTCCGGGATTTCCTGCAGTTGAAGAGGTTCCTTTCAGACGTAGTTCTTTTCTTAGTGTTAGATCTCCATTGACGTCTAATGCTGTCTGAGGTGATTGAGTCTCAATGCCAACCTGTGCGTTGGTGTTGAGATAACACAAAAAGAAAAGCATCAGAATTAAATAATTTTGCATAATTAATTAGTTTAGGATATTATAGAAATTAGGTGTATCAGCCTTTGTTAGGAAAAGCTGAAACTGTTTTGTGTAGTAAATACGCAGACGAGAAACGGGTGCACGTTAGGAGTGCACGAAGTGTAATATTTCATTTGAATTTTAGTTAGGCAAGGCAAATGTATAGAAAATAAATTGTCAGAAGCATAAAAATCTTTAAAATGTTTTTTATTTTAACATGATTTTTATTAGTCATTGAATTTAAACGTATTTTTTATATGAACTGATCTTGTTTCCGAAATAATAGAATCAAAAGTATAAAGACAAAAAAACCTGTGAATCTCTCCACAGGTTCTTACAATTAACATATCAAATCTAAGCCTATCTTTTTATGATTTTAAAGGTTTCGATCTGCCCATTTACCAATTCTGTTTTTACAACATAAACTCCGGCTGATAAAGAAGAAGTGTTGATTTTCTTTGATTTTGATTTTAAAATCAATTGTCCTGAAACATTGTAAACCGAACTATTTTTTACCTCTGATTTCGAAAGGATATTCAATTCATTTATTACAGGGTTTGGATAAAAGCTGAAATCCGATTTCTCCAAATCATCTACTCCCAAGGTTTCTTTGCAATAACCCAAAACATCAAATACCAGATTCAGTCCTTCCGCTTCTGTCCAGATTTCTCCATCGAAAGATTCAAACGCGTTCCCGCCTATTCCCGGAAGTGAAGTAGCTTCCCAAGCCGAGAAATCTGTAAACGGAACATGAATCACATCATGAATTTCTATGAAATACTGACCAGCTGTTAATTCAAATGGTTCCTCAAACTCAAATTCAAGGACAACCGAAACCACATCTAACGGAAATCCTGCAAATGGATGATAACCAAAGAAATTCTCCGTTTTCGGGCTTATATTTTCTGCTGTATAAATGACTTCTCCCGGACGACCATCAACCGCATTTCGAATACTGATTCCTGCATTTACGATGTTTCCTAATTGAAGCGTCCCCATTTTTAATTCACTTAAATAGAAAGTAGTATTTTCCGGTACTATGAAATCATCCGCCAATCTTCCTCCTCTTAAATTCAATCCGGTTTCATATTCATTTGACTCATTTCCTTGAAAACACTCCTCTCCATAATCAGGTTGCTCTTCCCCTGAATCAGCACAGGTTCCCATTACCTGAAAAATGTAATCATAATAAGCAGATCCCCCAAACCAAGGTTCTGTTCCAAATTTGCTGAAATCAAATCTTCCCAATGAAGTTGTATCTTCATTTCCAATTTCCCAGCTCACAGCTACTTCGTCGCCGGGAGCTCCCTGAATATCTAAATAATATTTACCTTTTGACAGCTCAAATGAACCAGGTAAATCCACCGTTATCGTATAGGCGTTCATACCTTCGATTGTGGAAATATAGGCAAGCTCCTGACTTGTCGGAACCAGATTTTCAAATGTCTGAAAAGGTTCTCCGGGTTTTCCGTTGTCATCTTCTAAAAATCTAACATCTACATATTCCAAATCGGCTTCCCCTTTTAAAACATTTAATTGAACCTGATTAATGGTAAAAACAGTTCCGAAAGGAACATCAAAATCGGAAGCAGCGAAATATTCAAAAGCCCCGCCTGTCGAAATATTTCCACCGTTTGAGGTTTCCTCTGAAACCGTTCCGTATAAACAGTCCTGACCGTAAGACACCAATCCTGTTACCAACATAGTCGTTAATAAAATTTTCTTCATTGTAATTTTAATTTTGCGTAAATCTAACTTTAGGATCTTTATTTTACTAACAAGTCTCTTTCAAAATCCCTGATTTTAAAAGCTATATTTAATTCACAAGTTATTGAATTTCAATTCAATAAATCATTTTTTAATTTTTGGCTTATATGATTCATGTTTGGCAGCTTCGCGTAAAAAAACAGAAGGAGAAATGCCTGTAACCGACTTAAAAACGGTCGCAAAAGAACTATGCGAAGTAAACCCTGATTCTTCCGCGAGGTAACTGATTTTATAATTCAGGTATTCCGGATGTGTGTAAATCTTTTCGCAAATATATCGGATGCGAAGTTCGTTTAGGTAAGCATTGAAATTTTTTCCTTTGTATTGATTGATGACTTCTGAGAGATAAGTTGTATTGGTTTTCAACTGAACTGCCAGAGTGGAGATCGTCAGTTTTGGATTGGTGAATTTTTGCGAATTTTCAAATTTCTCCAGCTTCGACAGAATTTCTTCCTCGACAGAATTCGGCGTTACATTTTCTTCTTTTACAACTTTTTCCTTTTCCGGAATCATCTTATTCTCCAATTTATTGTTCAAATCCAAAATAATTTGCTCAAAAATCAACCTTTCATTTTTTCTTTTATACACCAAATAAATGATGATGATCAACAATAAAATTAGAAATGAAACGCTCCCTGCAATCCATAGTTTATTAGTTCTATTGGACGCTGAAAGTACGAGCGAAAAATCTTTTTGTTCTGCATCCATTGCCGAGTTGATGGCATTTAATCCGCTAGATTGTAAAGAATCTTTAAGTTGAATGTATTTTTCATTGTAGAAATAATATTCTTTTGTATTACCCAACTTTT
>CALLXZ010000299.1 GCA_937875605.1 uncultured Moheibacter sp. | reverse complement strand
GATTCCGGCGCAGGATGTTTACCTTTCTATCGGGGAATTTGTAAATGTGGAAATCCAGAATGCGGAGGAATTTGATTTGTTTGGGAAGTTGATTTAGACAAAAGATACAAGACGCAAGTATCAGGATTTTTCTTGATTCTTACGACTTGATACTTGATTCAAAAAAGGTGAATTCAAAATATTATCTGGCAGCGATTTCTGCCTTTGTGATTTGGGGAATGTTCAGTCTTCCTCTGCGGGCGATTCAGGAATATGAATCGGTGGATATTTTACTTTCCCGCATCCTCATTGCTACTTTTGTAATGGCTTTAATCAGTGTGATTTTCAGAAGAAAGATAACGCTTCAGAATTACCGGATTTTTAAAAATTTAGAATTTAAAGATAAACGAAATTTAGTTTTAATTAATTCCGTAAGTGCAGTTTTACTGGCGATTAACTGGTATTTGTTTATTTACGTGATGAATCATATCAGTGTAAATGCGACTGCTCTTGCGTATATGCTCTGCCCTATCATCACGACGGTTTTGGCGTATGTTTTCTTAAAAGACCGACTTTCTACGATTCAATGGATCGCAGTTTCTATGAGTATTTTCAGTTGTATTTTGCTTTCTATCGGACATTTAACGGATGTATTTTATAGCTTTGTGATTGCACTTTCGTATGCGATTTATTTGATTCTCCAAAAGAAAAACCATCAATTGGATCGATTTTTCACACTTGCTTTTCAGATCACGGTTGGAACTATTTTATTGTTACCATTGTTTTCCATGCAAAGTGATGTTCCTGAAAAAGGATTGTATTTTTATGCGGTTGCGTTTCTGATAGCAACGGTTTTCACAATTGTCCCGATGTTTCTAAATGTATTTTCTTTGAATAAATTAAACTCATCTACTGCCGGAATTTTTATTTATATGAATCCGATTTTGAGTTTCACATTGGCGATTTTTTATTTCAAAGAACAAATGAGTTCCGTCCAGATTTTTGCTTATTTGCTGGTTTTCTTTTCGGTCATTATTTTTAACTGGAAAGTGATTCAGCAATTGATAAAAAGTAGGATTTCAGACAACTAATTGAAATGAAAAAACCCGATGAATTGAATCACCGGGCCGGATTGAAAATATTTGATAACCCACTAAACCTAAGAAACGGCTATCTTTTTAATCGACTCTTTCATTATTTTTTGTTTCGGAAGGGAAACGATCAAAATTCCGTCTGTGTAAACCGCTTTTACATTTTCGTTGTCAATGGCATTTTTCGGTAAAGCAAAACTTCTTTCAAACTTCTGAAAACCAAATTCTTTTCTGGTGTAATTTTCTTTTTCCTCTTCTTTCTGATTCGTTTTTGAAACGCTCAACTTCAATATTCCTTCATTCACTTCTATGTTGAAATCTTCTTTATTCAATCCTGGCGCAGCTAATTCCAATTGATATTCCGTTTCGGTTTCTTTGATATTAACAGCAGGGATTGAAAAATGTTTTCTAAATTCAGATGGTCTGTTCCAATTGCTTTCATTCCAAAGATTTTCCATCAGACCACCAAATAAATCCGGGTTTTTTCTCATTAAAGTATTCATATTCTATTTTTTTAATTTGTTATGATTTCTTAGAATCAATTAGTATTCCGATTGAAAAAACTCATAAAACATCTGACTTTTTGACTGATTTTTATTATTAAATCAAATAATTCAAGCCATTTTGTCTATATTAATGAAAATATCTTAAATTTTTAAAATGTTTGAATTTTATCCTTAACTTTATTTGCAGAAAAAACAAAAAAAATCTATATGAAAAAAGCTTTATTATTTTGTTCCGTTTTCATGATCGGTTATGCTTTAAATGCACAGGACATCGTGGTGGCGACCGGATTAACAAAAGGAAAAATCGACTTTAATGACTTTCGTAAAATTGATGTAAATAACCTGAGTACAGGTAATGTTTTATTGACCAAAGCCGATAAGGTCAATTTCGAAAGCGGTTCGTCCGAAATCACAAAAACTTGTAGTTGTGGAAAATACATCGCTGCCATGACGATGTCCAGTAACGGAGATTTGTTTTACATCCCGATGAACGGAGATAAAGTTTCAAGTGTAAACACCGCTTCTAAAACCGGAAGTACATTTGAAATTCCAAATACTTCGGTAGACAGCAAGAATCAGGGTACGTATTATGCACGGATGACCACGGGATCTGACGGATTTATGTATGCTTTAAATAACAACGGTTCTGAATTATTGAAAATTTCCTCTTCCGGAACGATTCAAAATTTAGGAAATATCAGTACAGTTACTGAACAAGGAAAATCTCTCGGTGATGAAAAATTCGTTTACGGTGGAGATATGATTGCTGATGCATTTGGAAATATCTATGTTTTCAGTGCGGCAGCTCATGTTTTTAAAATTAATCCAAACAATTTAAATACGACTTATTTAGGAAAAATAAACGGATTAGCAGACGGTTACACCGTCAATGGCGCTGCTGTTATGAAAGATGGAAGTGTTTTATTGGCTACCTCTTCTTCTCACGGCTTTTATAAGATGGATATAAATACGCTGGAAGCAAGTTTCAAAGCGAATTATGATTTACCGGTTTATGATTTGGCAAGTCCTTATTTCTTGCGTCAAAACCAAATGGATGAGATTGCAAATGCTCAGTCAAACTACAGTCTTTACCCGACTATCGTAAAAAGCAGTGAATTGAATATTGTTTCAAAATCAACAGAAAATTCCAATCTACAAGTTACGGTATGGAATATCAATAATAAACAAGTTTATTCTAAATCACTAACCTTAAATTCAATTGGCGACTATAAAGTTAGCCTTAACGGTTCTTTGCAACCTGGAATTTATGTTTTAAAAGCTGTTAACCAAGAAGGCAATGAAGTAATTAACACCAAATTTACCTTGGTAAAATAATTCTGTCTTTTTTAAAAAAGTAGCTCAATCTGCAAAAACAGACAATGCGTTCTGAGAAGTAGATTGAGCTATTTCTTTTTCGCTCAATCCGTAAATCTCCGATAGCTTTTGCACGACGTTGTGCAAATGAGAAGATTCATTTCTCTTTCCCCGGAACGGAACAGGAGCCAAATAAGGAGAATCGGTTTCCAACACGATATGTTCCAAAGGGATTTCATTTAAAAACTGATCAATTTTTCCATTTTTAAACGTTACAACGCCACCGATTCCTAATTTCATATTGAATCCGATTGCTCGCTCAGCCTGCTCTTTCGTTCCGGTAAAACAATGGAAAATTCCATAAAGCTTTTCGTCTTTTTCTTCCTCTAAAACTTCAAAGATTTCGTCAAAACTTTCTCGACAATGTATAACAATGGGTAATCCTTTTTCCTTTGCCCAACCGATTTGTTTTTTGAAAGCAATTTGCTGAATTCCCAAAGTCGTTTTATCCCAATACAAATCAATTCCGATTTCCCCGACTGCTGAAAAAGATCGTTTATCCAACCAATTTCTCACATGTTCCAATTCAAATTCGTAAGTCTCCGGTTGAACATAGGTAGGATGAAGTCCCATCATCAGACGCATTTCCTGCGGATATTTCTTTTCCAAATCCAACATTCGTTCGGTATAAGAAGAATCAATCGCCGGAATGTAAAATTTCCCGATTCCAACATCCTTTGCGCGTTGAATCATTTCGTCTCTGTCCGTATCAAATTCCTCGGAATATAAATGGGTATGGGTATCAATCAGCATGGTTCATCAATTTTTGCAACATTTGTTTCTCTTCTGAAAAACTATTTTTAGGAAAGAGATTTTCAACAGACTCTATGTATTTCCCGGTTTTGTATAAAAATTCTTTGTAAGAAGTCGTAGTAGAATTCAGCGGTCTATGCGTCAAAGCAGATTTGATTTTTTGGGCAATTTTGATTTTATCGTGCGTCGTTTGATCAAAGAAAGAACCTGAAAATTTCTGCCAGATATATTCCACCGCCATATCGTTTGGATGAATTAAATCTTCTTTATAAAAACGATAATCACGTAAATCATCCATCATCAGTTCATACGCCGGAAAGTATTCTACGCGATCGTATTTCATTGCAACATCAAACAAATTGGAAATCAATTTGGACTTGCTGATGTTATTTTCTACAATCCCATCTTTCGTATGCCGAACCGGACTTACGGTTACGATGATTTGTGCTTTCGGATTGATGTCTAAAATTAAATTGAAACAATTCTTCATAGATGCCTGAATTTGTTTATCTTCCAGCAAATATTTATCAAATTGTTGATTGGGAACTTTATGACAATTCGCCACAAAAATTCCCATTTCCTTGATTTTGTAAACCCAAGCGGTTCCAAAAGTCAATAGAAAAAAATCGGTTTGCTGGATAAAATCATTGGCAGCTTCCAATTCAGAATTGATTTTATGTAAAGTTTCGTCCAAGGAAATCCGATTGAAAGACGTATGATGATCCCAACTGAAATACAATTCTCCAAACTTAAAAATTTCCTCTTTTGTGTAACGAGTGAGCGAATGAATTCTTGCCAGTGCATTTTCAATCGCCAATGGATGAAACAATGTTCCAAATGGATTTTGTAAAACCTGAAATTTAGAATCGGAAAGTTTTTCTCCCATGGAATCGACGAAACAAGAACCAATTCCCATCATTTTATGAAAATGAGAAATTTTACGGTCGGCTTCCGGTAAGATTAATTCAGTTCGAAATTTCATATTTTCTTAAATCTGTCTGTCAATCAGAGAAGAAGCCAATTCTTTTAATTGTATTTTTTTCTCGTCATCTACCTGGATTTTATTTAGAAAGCTCATGGCTACATCTGTATAATGTCCGATCAAAGACATCACTTCATAATCCACTTTTGACATTCGGTAAATTTTCTCAACCGCATAAACTTTATCGATGTTATCAGTTTTCATTCCGTACCAGAATTTCAATTCGTCCACATCTCTTTGCGCTGCCAATTCAAGCGCTTTGATATATAAAATCGTCTTTTTATTTTCAATGATATCTCCGGCATGAATTTTCCCGAAATCCTGTTGCCCAAAGACATCTAAATAATCATCTTTCAACTGAAAAGCGATTCCTAAATTTTTACCGAATTCATATAAATTCAAATAATCTTCTTCTTTTGCATCGGCAATCATCGCCCCGATTTGCAAAGAAGCTCCCATCATAACGCCCGTTTTCAAGGTAATCATCTGAATGTATTCTTCAAAACTTACTTCATTTTGTGTTTCAAAATTCATATCATATTGCTGACCTTCACACAACTCAACGGCAGTTTGGGAAAACAATAGCGTTACAGCTTTGAACTTTTCCGCAGGTAAATCTTCAAACATACGATAAGACTGAATCAGCATTGCATCGCCAGAAAGAATTCCTGTATTTATATTATATTTTAAATGAACTGTCTCCTTCCCTCTTCTTAAAGGTGCTTCATCCATGATATCATCGTGCATCAGGGAAAAATTATGAAAATACTCAATCGCCAAAGCTGGCTTCACCACATTTTCCGGATTTCCGTCAAATACATACGAACCCAGCATGACAATTACTGGACGAAGTCTTTTCCCTCCGATGCTTAAAATATAGTCACAAGGCTCATAAAGCTCTTTGGGCTCAATACCCACAAACGAGTTTTTCTCTAATTCTTTATTGATTAATTCCTGATAGTGTTCAATGACGTTCATACCGATAAAGTTCTTTTGATGACAAAGATAAATATATGCCGATAAAGTTTGAAACTTCTCAAATAGTTTATCCTAAAAATAATTTCTACATTTACACCGATTTAGTTCTTTACATACTTCATCAAACCAGATTGGGTTTTGCTTAGCTGCAAATGAAAACGGGAATCGTGTGCAAATCACGAACTGTCGCGCAACTGTAAGTAACACAAAAAAGGTTTTATTCCATTTATCCACTGTCTTAATCAAAAAAAGATGGGAAGGAGAATAAAACGTTACAAGTCAGGAGACCTGCCTAAATCTGAATTGACGATGCTTTCGCGGTTTGAAGCTTTTAGTCAGGTTAGATGCACATATTACACTTTCAATACAGTTCTATTTTAGTTCTGTAACTATCTGTGTATGTACTTCTCACACCTAAGATTCATCCTTCGTAAACATCACGAAGCCTTTAAAGAACTTTTTACAATGATTATTAAGCATTTAAAAAGTTGTC
>CALLXZ010000298.1 GCA_937875605.1 uncultured Moheibacter sp. | reverse complement strand
TTTGCGCCAATTCCACATCTTTTTCTTTCTGTAATTGCAATTTGAATTCTTCGTGTGATTGTCCGGCTTCGTTTAGAATCTTCATGGCCTCCGCTTTTTCTTCAATTCCTTTTGCTTCTGCCAATGCTTTCTCACGAACTACTTCCGCCTGTGCCAATCCTTCTTTTCTCACTGCTTCGGCTTTTTTCTCGATGACAACGGCTTCTTTCGTTCCTTGAATTTCTTCCGCTTCGGCTTTTGCTATCATCACTTCCGCTTCCGATAATCCGATGGCTGCTGCTTCTTTTGCTTCGGCTTCCGCTATGATTTTTCTTGCTTCTGCTTCTTTTGCAGATGCTTCTTTTTTTGCTTCCGCTTCGATGATGATTTCCTGCGCTTTTCGTTCAGCGATACTTTTATCCGCTTCGGCATCGATGATTTTCTTTTCTCTTTCTTGTTCCGCTGCGATTTTCGCTGCTTCAGCAGCTTTTACCGTTGCGACCAAACGCTCTTCGGCTTCCTGACTTGCGGCAATTACGCCGGCTTGTTTCTTACGTTCCGCATCACGGAAAATTTCGACATCTTTTACGTTTTGTTGTTCTTCGATAACGCCTTTTTCCAACTGAACTCTTTCTTTGATGACGTTTTGTATATTTTTGGTTTCCACCTCAACAATTCGGTCTTTATCAATTTGAGCAAGTGTTACAATTCGGATTCTTTCTGTTTCTTCTAATTGGCGATCTTTCTCAACTCTTTCTGTTTCAACCGCATCGGTTCGTTGTTTATTTTTCTCAGCGATGATAATTTGGCGTAATTTATTTTCTTCCTGAACCGCTAAAGATTCTTCCGTTGAAATACGAACTGTTTCCGCTTTCAAGCGTTCTTCTTCATTAACTTTCAGTATTTCAGCACCTTCGCGTGCTTTAATGTTTTCGATTTCACGTTTTTGACGTTCTTCTTTTTCGGCTAATTGACGATCCAATTCCAAAATCGCTTCACGTGCTTCGACATCTTGTTTACGGATTGTTTTTTCTTCTGCTCTGCGAATTAAATTCGCATCCATATTTTGTTTTGCGGTTAAATCGGTGATTTTTTTGATACCTTCCGAATCCAGAATATTGTCCGGACTCAAGAAACGCAATTCGGTTTGTTCCAAATAATCAATTGCACAATCATCCAAAATATATCCGTTCAAATCAGTCCCGATGATATTTAGAATTTCATCACGAAATTCACGACGCGCTTCATATAATTCTATGAATTCAAATTTTTTCCCAACGGTTTTCAGTGCTTCGGAAAATTTGGCTTCAAAAATACTTTTTAATGTTTCCGGCTCACTTGCCCTTACCGTTCCTAAATTTTGAGCAACGTTAATAACGTCATCTACTGACTTATTTACTCTAACGAAAAATGCTACTTTGATGTCCGCACGGATGTTGTCTTTACAAATCAATCCGTCGTTTTCCATTCTGGCGATGTCAATTTTTTTTACGGAAATATCCATGATTTCCATTTTGTGGAAAATCGGAACTACGTACATTCCTTTATTAAAAGCAACTTTTGTTCCTCCGAAACCTGTTCTCACGATAGCTTTTCCTTGTGGGATTTTTTTATAAAAAGAACTGAGGATAATTAAAAAAGAAAAAAGAAGGAAAAGTATCACTCCGATGATGATTGCTACTATGGCTGTCGTTCCTCCCAGAAATAAAAAATTAGGTATATTCATTTTCAAATTAGTTTTAGATATTATTTAAATTGATTTCTTTTTTTACGTAAAATAGTTTTTTGTCTTTGGATTCATTGATGATAATTACGGTTTCATCGTATCCGATTTTTTCTCCGTCTTTGCTGATGACATTTAAACGGATAACATCTCCGTTGATATAAAATTCTGCAGAACCGTATTTTTCATCGGAAATACTGGATTTCATTTTTCCGATTCGTCCCATAAAATCAATGGAATCTTCGCCTTTATAACCTAAATTATGATAAAATTTCACCAAAGGTTTTGTGAACCAGTGCATCAGAAAATAAGTCACAATGAAAACCGGAATTAAAACCAAAACCGACCACGCGCCCCACTTTGCAAATTCAAAAAAGATGGAAGAAATTATGGTAATAATCCATCCGATGAATTTGAACATCGTAACGATGACCATGATAGGTACTTTTCCGACATTGATAAAATCCATTGCTTTTGCAAAGAAACCTGGTTCCGGATTGTCCGGAGAATCAACGTCTTTGACATCGCCCATTTCAGAATCGACATCCAAATCGGAGTCAAAACCCAAATCAATTCCATCACCCGAAAACAATATAAACAACCAATAAATCAATGAAAATCCAGATAGAATCGTCATTATGGTGTTAGGTAATGAATTGAATAATAGATTTAGTAGTTCTGTCATTTTTTATTTAAGTATAAAGTCAAAAATATAATGTGTAAAGTCCTTTAGATTTCACGTTTGAAAGTGTAATAGAAACATTCGGTAGAACCATAGCCGAAATTCTTATCCTCCATCGAAACTAATTCCCAACCATCTCTGCCTAATTCATTGAGGATTTTATCGATTTCAACCACATCAAATTTAGATGTCCAAGTTCCTTTTGGTTTAATTTCCAAAGTTTTATATTCAAATTTCTTAGCCATTTTTCAGTCTGTTTTTTAATTCTTCTAATTCTTGAGAAACGTCGTCTGAACCAATTGCTTCGTTGATTTCATCGACTACATTCTTATTGCTCAGCGCTATGTCGCCATAGGCTTTTGAAAGCGCTTCGTCTTCCTCTACTTTTTCTTTCATTCGCTCCAACATACTGATGGTGCTGTTTGAATCGATTTTCGCCAATTGTTTATTGACCAATTTTGTCGCATCCGAAACTTTCACCCGAGCTTTCAACGTGTTTAATTCGGCTTCCCATTTCGAAATATTGAACTTCAAAACTTCTACATTTTTGTATAATTCAGAAGCTGAATTTTCATGTGCTGCCGCTTGTTTTTTCAATTCTTCAACTTCCAACAACAATTGCTTTTTCAATAACAACGCTTCTTTTGCCAAACTTTCCGCTTTATCGGTTTCGATTTCTTTACTTTCTGATTTTTGAAGCAAGATAATCGCTTTCTTTTCAAATTCCTCAGCTTCTTTATCTTTATTTTCAACATTGTTTCGAGTACGGATTGCCAGTGCTTTCACTTTTGCATAAGCCTCCAATGACTCATCCAAATCCGATTTCATTTCACGGATTCCTTGTTCAGTCATCTTGATTGGGTCTTCCATTTTTTCGACTACAGAATGAATTTCCGCTTGTCCGATTCTAAAAATTCTTTTAAAAATATTCATAGCTGTTGTTTTTTATTATTAATAATTGTTTATTCAACTTTGACAAAATTCTATTCGTGAAAACAAAACTTTGTCAAAGTTTTTTATTTTGAAAAATTGATCAGTTGTTCATAATATTCGCTCATCAATAAACTCAATGAGTTAATCGCTGCCTCAAATTCATTGAAATCTAAATTGTGTAATTGCAAAGTGTATCTGAAAATTACTTTTTTTCCGTCTTCCGTCAACGCAAATGCTCCGTGAATGATGTCTCTGTTTTTAATTAATAAAGATTTAAAAACATCCACATTATCTTCTTTTAACGTAAATAAATATTGCTCCAAAATCAGCACCGGCGAAACAACGCCTACAATCAAATTCCGAACTCCATCCATGAGGTTTTCAATTACCAAAACGCAACCTTTTTCATTCTCATCGACGATGGTATAATCCATCTTTTCGATGTAAGATTTGACAGTTTTATAGTCCATAATTTTGTTTTTTAAACTAATCTTTGTTAATTTGTGATGTAAAAATATAAAAAATGCTAATATTTTTAGCATTGCAAATGTTAAAGTTTTCAACAATTGAGTTTTTTAGGACAAAATATAAAAAAATTAAGACAGGTAAAAGGTTTGAGCCAGCAAGCATTTGCGGAGATATTTGAATTGAAACGAAATAATATATCGTCTTATGAAGAAAAACGCGCAGAACCTAAATTAGAATTTGTTATAAAAATTGCTAATTATTTTGGCATTCCGTTAAATGATTTTATTGAAAAACCTTTATCAGTAAATGAAATTTTAAATTTCGGAGATTACTTTGAAGAAAGCGGTTTTAGTAAATCCAAAAATCTAACTCAGATCCCATTTTTGAATCGGGAAAATCTAACCAAGCACGAAGAATTTCTTCAAAATTTAAATTTATTACCACAAATTAAATTTCCGATTTACTCTAAAAATGAATTGATTGCTTTGGAAATGGATTCTTCGATTTCACATCATTCTGATTTCGTAAATCCGGATGGTTCGATTTTATTCTTTAAAAATATAGATTTGAATAATCTTCATTTGATAACTAATGATTCTTTTGGATTGATGTGGAGTGAAAATGAATTCTTTTTAGGAAAGTTTAAAATTAATGAAAATCAAATTTCCTTAGAATTAAATGATTGGAAATCAATTGAATTAAACACAAATAAACCTCAGCATTTTTGGATTCAATATGGGGTTTATAATAAGGTTATGGATTTGTAAACCAATTACTTTATTATTCGAAAAACATATTTCTCTACATCGGAATAACAAAGAATTAAAACCCACCATTTTAAAAAAAAAACCGCACTCTGAAATGAGTACGGTTTCTGAATATAATTGAAATTGAAT
>CALLXZ010000297.1 GCA_937875605.1 uncultured Moheibacter sp. | reverse complement strand
AACGTGCCATCAATCACTTTTTGGAACAAGGCGCTCAGGCAGTTGGAACTTTCATAGATGTAGATGAAGTAATCGAAGACCGAAGCATCATCGCAGCACAAAAACTGAAAGAAAACTACGGAAAAGACATCGAAATCCGTTTTGCCAATCAGGTTTTAAAAGGTGTAATTGACCCGAAAGCACGTGAGTGGTTTGATATGTCAGTCGATTTTGTAGATATCATCGGAGGCTTGCCAGCAAAAGATTTTGGACGCGAAGATGAACATTTAGATATTTTGTTGAGTACTGCAAAATCAAAAGGAAAATTAGTTCACGTTCACGTAGACCAATTCAATACTGACGAAGAAAAAGAAACAGAACAATTAGCTCGCAAAACTATCGAACACGGAATGCAAGGAAAAGTAACTGCAGTTCACTCTATTTCGGTTGCGGCTCATCCGAAAAAATACAGAATGGAATTGTACAACCTGATCAAAGAAGCAGATATGCACGTGATTTCATGTCCGACTGCTTGGATTGACCACAACCGTACAGAGCGTTTGGCGCCAAGTCACAATTCTATGACACCGGTTGACGAGATGATTCCTGCAGGAATTAATGTTGCTTTTGGAACCGATAACATCAACGATATTTACAAACCTTTCTCTGACGGAGATTTGTGGACTGAATTGCGCGTGATGTTGGAATCTTGTCATTTCTATGACGTCGAAAAACTTTCTGACATCGCTACCGTAAACGGTTTGAAAGTTTTGGGAATCACGAAATAATTAAAAAAAATTGGCTTGATGCTGGGTGTTTGGTGCTGGATGTTATTGCGTAATTTTTCTCAATAATTAAATCATCAAACACTTGTTTTTATTTTAATGATTAAATAGAAACATCCCGCATCTGGCATCCAGCACCCCGCAAAAAATATGATCCTAAACGTAAAAAACGAAACATCAAAACTCGAAGCAGTTGTTTTGGGGATTCCTGATTCAATCGGACCTAAGCCAACTTTAGAAGAAACTTATGATTCCAAATCTTATGAAAGCATAAAACTCAATTTATATCCAGAAGAATCTGATTTCGTTTATGAAATGGGCGAATTTGAAAAAGTGTTGAAAAAGCACAATGTTCAGGTTTTTCGTCCTTGGGTTTTGGAAAATTGCAATCAGGTTTTTGCGCGTGATGTAGGGATGGTCATCGATGATAAATTCATCATTGCCAACATCATTCCTGACCGCGCAGACGAACAGGAAGCATACGAACGCATCATCAATTCTGTCGCCAAAGACAAAGTCATTCAAGTTCCTGAAAATGTGCACGTAGAAGGCGGCGATGTGATTTTATGGAATGAATTTATGTTCGTCGGAACTTATAAACAAAACGATTATAAGAAATATAAAACTGCCCGCACAAACTTTGAAGCCGTTCAGTTTTTCAAAGATTTATTTCCAAATAAATGGGTAATCGATTTGGAATTGGTCAAAGATGATTTTGATCCATACAAAGGAATTTTGCATTTGGATTGTACTTTTCAGCCGGTTGGACACAACAAAGCGATTATTTACAAAGACGGATTTTTGAATCCGATGCATTACGATATTTTGATTTCGCTTTTTGGGCGTGACAATGTTTTTGAAGTAACCAAAGAAGAAATGTATTGGATGAATCCAAATGTTTTCTCCATTTCACCTGAAATTGTTGTTTCTGAACAAAATTTCACAAGGTTAAACAACCACATGAGAGACGTTTGGGGAATGAGCGTAGAGGAAATTCCATACCGAAATATTTCCCGAATGGGTGGACTTTTAAGGTGTTCGACTTTGCCTTTGATTAGAGCGTAATCTTTGTATGATGGAAAATAATTTTGATAAAAATTTAGATTTCGAATGGTGGAATAATTTACCAGCTAATTGGAAAAAAATCTTTAATTTTTTCATTAATAAACCTAAACACAAATTTCGCTTAAGTAATTCAGGTTATGAAAATTATTATAATTTTTTAGGTATAAAATATACTTCATTTGCCTCTCCAAGTGAAATACATAATTTTATAAAATATCATGGTACAGATGAAAAACCAAATAATTTAGAATTACAAGAAATTCTAGATACAAAGCACTTTCATTTGGACTTAAACGGAGATTTTTGGTTTATTAACTATGATATATCTCCTATTATGAGTCTCAATAAATTACAAAAACTAACTATTTATAAATTAGCTATTAATGATAAAAATATTGCTGAAATTGGAAATTTATCAGAACTAACAGAATTAAATTTAGGATGGAATTTTATTAGAGATGTTAGTGTTTTCAAAACTTTAAAAAATTTGAAAATTCTTAATTTATATAATAATCCAATTTCTATAGATAATATAAATGATTTAAAAACACATCTGCCCAATTGTAAAATAATTTATAGTGAGAAGTACTATTATGGGAATTGATGATAAATATCATTTTGGTTTAAACAAGGGATTAACACTTAAGGAAGTTTATCAAGGCACTCCAGAAATTGATAGAAAATTACTGAAAGATTTTCTTTTGAAATGTTTAAAAAGTAAACTTGTCCCTAAATCAGAAGAATTTTCATTATTTGAACTAAAAATAGACGAAGATAAAATTGAAGTTATACCTGAAATTTTTAATCCAGAAATTTCTTACTCAGAACAAAACCAAGTTTACTTAGGAAACATTGCTGAGAAGATTGAAATTTATTTTAATCATTTTTTCAATCCAAATTGGTATGGAATAATTACACATTTTCAAGAATTCAATTCTGGAAAATGTGTAATTGGAGGAAATCCAGAATATATTTTATGGTGCATCAATAAAGCTGAAGACTTCAATATTGATTTAACAACTTTACGTGAATTAGAATCGTTAAAAGTTTATAGGCTAAAGAGATTGAAATTGGAAATGACTAAGTTAAATCATTATAAATATACGACCATTATAGAAGAGGAATTCTTCAAATTTAAAATTCAATTATTTCCTTCAAATCAGCATTAAAATGACCAACTACAACTTTAACGGAAACAATTATTTCTACACAATTTTTGAATTTGAAGATAAAGGTTTCATCCTGAAAGAAAAATATTTATCTCCAGATTTAAAAATACAAAAACAAGAAGAATTCTTTAAATTTGCTGAAATTATTGGAGATAAATTAATGAATTTGACCGAACAAGAAATGTTGGAAGAATTGGGTTATTTATCTTCTTACAAAATTGAAAATCATAAAGCTGAAATCATCACTCAAACACAAGGTTTATGCACAGTAGTGTGTTCCAGCAAAGACAAATTAAGAAAAAATATAATGTATCTTTTATTAACTGTTGAGAAAATGGAAGATTTTTCTAAAGTTCCTCGACATGATGCAAGTAGAGAAACTCTATTTTTTGAAACATTAAAAGATGAATATAATGAAGACTTTAAAACCGAAATATTCTTAAATTAACTCCATAAAATAACGGATTTTGAAAAATGGAAAAATATCCATCTTCCAGCATCCAACATCCATCAAAAATTATGAAACAATACACAAACACAATATTAATGGTTGAACCAGTAGATTTCAGGTTCAATGCAGAAACGGCGGTAAATAATTATTTCCAAAATGAAACGGATGAATCTTCTGAATCCATCCAGCAAAAAGCTTTGAATGAATTTCAGGCAATGGTTTCAAAATTGCGCGAACACGGCGTAAATGTCATCACCATCAAAGATACTTTGGAGCCCCACACGCCGGATTCGATTTTCCCAAATAACTGGATTTCTTTCCATGAAAACGCGACGATTGCGCTTTATCCGATGTTTGCACAAAACAGAAGGGACGAACGCCGCGAAGATGATGTTTTGGATTTGTTAGGAGAAAAAGGTTTTGATACGGAAGAAGTGATGGATTATACTTCTGCCGAAGAAGATGAAATTTACCTCGAAGGAACGGGAAGCATCATCCTCGACCGCGAAAATGGAATTGCTTATGCTGCGATTTCGCCAAGAACCGATGAAGAATTGTTCCTTGAGTTCTGCGAGGATTTTGAATATACACCTGTCATTTTTGAAGCCAATCAAACGGTCAATGACGAACGTCAGCAGATCTATCATACTAACGTAATGATGTGCGTGGCAGACCAATATGCCGTGATTTGCCTCGATACGATTGACGATAAATCGGAAAAGAAAAACGTCGTTGAAAATTTGAAAGAATCGGGCAAAGAAATTATCACCATTACGGAAGGACAAATGCATCAATTTGCTGGAAATATGCTTCAGGTTGGAGGTTTGGGCAGTTCTAAATATTTGGTAATGTCGCAGACAGCCTATGATTCCTTGACAAAAGAGCAAATTGAAACAATTGAAAAATACAATCCGATCATTGCAGTCGATATCAATACCATTGAAACATTGGGCGGTGGAAGTGCACGTTGTATGATGGCGGAAGTTTTCCTGCCGAAAAATTAATTCTTTCTGTCTTTTGTGAAATTTTCTGTGTGCTTTGTGGTTATAAAAAGGAATTGATTATTTTTTCCCTATCTCGTCTATTTCATTCTTTAGCTCCTTTTCTTTTTTGCGGGATATTGATTTCTTGTGCATAAGAACAAAACTCAATGTGAGAATGAAAAATAATAACAGAAAAATTAAGATAATAACCAATTCTAAACTTCTTTATTAATTTCAATCCAAAGTA
>CALLXZ010000296.1 GCA_937875605.1 uncultured Moheibacter sp. | reverse complement strand
AAACCGGAAGTTCTAAATCCCGAAATTACCTATGTTTTAGTGGAGAATTCTTCGATTGCATTAGGTTTTATCGCTTCGAATTTATACGGAAATCCGACTGAAAAATTGCAATTAATCGGAATTACGGGAACAAACGGCAAAACGACAACGGCAACCTTGACTTATAATTTGTTGGAATCTTTGGGTTATGCCACGATTTTGGTTTCCACTATCCGAATCTTAATTCATGGAAAAGAATATGCTTCTTCGCATACGACGCCGGATATTTTGACGCTGAATAAAATCCTCCGTGAAGCTGTAGAAGCCGGATGTGAATTTGCTGTAATGGAAGTAAGTTCGCATGGAATTCATCAAAACAGAATTGCGGGACTTCATTTCCAATTGGGTGTTTTTACCAACATCACGCATGACCATTTGGATTATCATAAAACCTTTGCTGAATACATAAAAGCGAAGAAAAAATTCTTTGATGAATTACCAAAAACGTCAAAAGCATTGACCAATATTGACGATAAAAACGGAATCGTAATGTTGCAGAATTCGCCTGCAAAAAGATTTTCCTATGCTTTGAAAACCGATGCAGATTATAAAGCGAAAATTCTGGAGAATCAGTTTGGAGGAATGTTGTTGTTGTTAGATGGAAAAGAATTCTGGACACCTTTGATTGGTCAATTTAATGGATATAATTTATTGGCAGTTTATTCGATCGGACGATTATTGGAATTTGATCAAGAAGAAATTCTAACACATTTAAGTAAACTCAAAAATGTAGATGGCAGATTTCAATCTTACATTTCTCCAGGTGGAATTGTGGCAATTGTCGATTATGCGCATACACCCGATGCCTTGGAAAATGTACTAAACACGATTCAAAACATCCGCACCCGAAATGAAAAATTAATTACCGTAGTAGGATGTGGTGGCGACCGCGATAAAACGAAGCGTCCTGATATGGCAAAGATTGCTTCGGCTCAATCTGATTTGGCAATTTTTACTTCAGATAATCCGCGAAGCGAAGATCCGGAAGTGATTTTGGCAGAAATGGAAGTTGGGGTTGAGCCACAGAATTATAAGAAAACACTGAAAATAACCGACCGAAAAGAAGCTATCAAAACAGCTTTGAAAATGGCGGAAAAGAACGATATCATTTTGATCGCCGGAAAAGGCCATGAAACTTATCAGGAAATCAAAGGTATGAAGCATCATTTTGATGATATGGAAATTACACAAGAATTAAGCAATCAACTCCACAAATAACTTATGCTGTACTATTTATTTGATTTTTTGGAAAAAGAATTTAACATTCCGGGATCGGGAATGTTTCAATATACATCTTTCCGTGCTGGAATGGCTGTTTTGACTGCTTTGTTGATTGCGTTGTTTTTCGGGAAGAAAATCATCAATTATTTACGTCGCGAACAATTAGGCGAAACCGTTCGGGATTTAGGATTGGACGGACAAAAAGAAAAAACGGGAACCCCGACAATGGGTGGGATTATCATCATTTTGGCGACAGTCATTCCTGTGTTATTATTCGCCAAATTGGACAATATTTACATCATCATTTTGCTGGTTTCCACTTTGTGGCTTGGAGCAATCGGATTTCTTGATGATTACATCAAAGTATTTCGTAAGAATAAGAAAGGATTGGCTGGTAAATTC
The DNA here is from genome assembly GCA_937875605.1 of uncultured Moheibacter sp. GTDB lineage: Bacteria > Bacteroidota > Bacteroidia > Flavobacteriales > Weeksellaceae > Moheibacter. The sequence goes on along the minus strand of CALLXZ010000296.1, from coordinate 1,950 downwards.
AAGGTTTTAGGTCAAATCGGATTGGGATTATTTGTAGGGACGATGATCTATTTCAGTCCGGGTGTCACGGTAAAACATCAGGTTCCGGTAGAGCAAGGACATACAGTTGGGCAAAATATTGTGAAGTTTGGAGAGGAAGAAAAAAGCCTGGATACGACTGTTCCTTTTTTTAAGGACAACGAATTTAATTATGGCGAATTGCTTTTCTGGATGGATAATTCCGGAAAGATGAAATACGAGTGGATTGTTTTTCTGATTGCCGTTATTTTTATCATCACAGCCGTTTCAAACGGAGCTAACTTGACCGACGGAATTGACGGTCTGGCGGCGGGATCTTCGGTGATCATTGTAGCTGCACTTTCCTTATTTTCTTTTGTTTCGGGCAATATCATTTTTGCGGATTATTTGAACATCGTGTTCATTCCGAGGACGGAAGAAGTGGTGATATTTTGTACCGCATTCATCGGAGGTTTGATAGGATTTTTATGGTACAATACTTATCCGGCTCAAGTTTTCATGGGCGATACGGGAAGTTTGACTTTGGGCGGACTGATTGCGGTGATTGCTATCATCGTTAGAAAAGAATTAATGTTGCCCGTGCTTTGCGGAATTTTCTTTGCAGAAAGTTTGTCCGTAATGCTTCAAGTTTCTTATTTCAAATACACGAAAAGGAAATTTGGCGAAGGACGTAGAATTTTTCTAATGTCGCCTTTGCATCACCATTATCAGAAAGAAGGTTATCACGAAAGTAAGATTGTAAACCGGATGCTGATCATTGGATTTATTCTGGCAGTCGTAACCATTATTACCTTAAAAATGAGATAATATGCAAGAGCGTTTGGTTATATTAGGTGGTGGTGAAAGTGGTGTTGGAGCGGCATTACTTGGGAAAAAAATAGGTTTTCAGGTATTTCTTTCCGATAAAGGGAAATTGAAAGAAGAATACCGCACAAAATTGGTGGATAATGGAATTCAATTCGAAGAAGAAACCCATACGGAATCCCGAATTATGGACGCAGACATTGTAGTGAAAAGTCCGGGAATTCCGAAGAAGGCGTCCTTGATTCAAAAATTAGAAGAAAAACATATTCCGATTGTTTCGGAAATCGAATTTGCATCGCGTTATACAACGGCTAAAATCATTGCTGTAACGGGAAGCAATGGGAAAACGACCACAACTTCGCTGATTCATCATATTTTAACTGAAGCCGGACTGAATGTAGGTTTGGGAGGAAATATTGGGAAAAGTTTTGCGGAATTGGTAGTGAACGATGAGTATGATTTTTATGTTTTGGAAATCAGTAGTTTTCAGTTGGACGATGTGGTTTCATTCCGACCATATATTGCTATTTTACTGAACATTACGCCCGATCATTTGGATCAATATGATTACAAATTGGAATTATATGCCCGATCTAAATTTAAAATAACAGAAAATCAATCGCACGAAGATTATTTCGTGTACAATTTTGATGATGACAACATACTTGAATTAATAAAAGAAATTAACACAGAAGCACAAAAAGTACCATATTCTATGAATACACACTTAAATGACGGAACACATGAAGAAAATGAAAATGTAGTGGTGAATTTTCCGGACAGATTGGAATTGCCGATTTCTCAGTTTGCGCTGAGAGGAAAGCATAATATTTCCAATACTATGGCGGCAGCGACGGCTGCAAACATTTTGAAAATCAGAAAAGAGACCATCAAAAGAAGTTTATCGGATTTTACAGCGGTCGAACATCGTTTGGAATCCGTTTTAAAAATTGGTGGAATTGAATTTATAAATGACTCCAAAGCTACGAATGTGAATTCGGTTTATTATGCATTGGAAAGCATGAACGCGCCTACAGTTTGGATTGTAGGAGGAGTTGACAAAGGAAATGATTATTCGGAATTAGTTCCTTTGGTTAAAAAGAAAGTAAAAGCAATTGTTTGTTTGGG
>CALLXZ010000295.1 GCA_937875605.1 uncultured Moheibacter sp. | reverse complement strand
ATGATAAAATCATCTATGATATTTTCCAGACTTCGTAAATTGGCTTTAGAATTCAATGCCAAAATATCTTGTTCGTGTCCGGGCGGGAAATTTTCTTCTTGTCTTACGTAAATCAAACTTCGATACGTGAAAATCCGTTCCCAGTCGATGATATGTTGTAATATTTCCCGAACTGTCCACTTTCCCGGCGCATAAATTTGGTCGCCTAACTCACGCAAAACGTCCAAATTAAGATTTTGAAGATTGGTCAAATATTTATCAAAAGCCGCTTTCAGTGGCAGATCTTCTACCAATTTGATGTAATTATGATAATGAACTGGTTGTTCTTTTAAGTCTGATTTTTTCATCTGAATATTTATAATTTGTTTTTAATTGCCAGATGGAACGCATTAAATTATTTATGACTTACAAAATATCTCACAAAAAGCGTTTCATTTTCCTAAATCGTAAATCTCCATTATTTCGGCTAATTTCCCACCCATATCTATTTTTAAATCAATCAGTTCTCCCGAATGAATATCAACCACCCAACCATGCACTTTCAAGTCTCTCCGTTTGATGGCTTTCTGAACTGACGCTACTTTGAGAACATTGAAACACTGTTCCTGAACATTTAATTCGACTAATCTTTTGTACCGTTCATCCTCATCTTCTATGGCGTTTAGTTCGGCTTTATGATAGCGAAAGACATCACGAATACTTCTCAGCCAAGGGTTCAGAAAACCCAAATCTTTTGCTTCCATAGCTGCTTTCACGCCTCCGCAGAAATAATGTCCACAAATCACGATATGCTGAACTTCGAGATGCACAACCGAATATTCGATGACTGACATCACATTCAGATCGATGTTATTGACCAAATTGGCAATATTCCGGTGAATAAAAACTTCGCCAGGCCTCGCACCCATTAATTCCTCTGCTGTAACACGACTATCGGAACAACCGATATACAAAACATCGGGATTTTGCCCTTTGGACAATTCCTTGAAATATTCGGGAGAAGTGGAAAGTTTGTTTTCTATCCACTTTTTATTGTTTTCAAATACTTTGTTTAAATCCATTCATCTAAAATACAAAAAAAGCCGATAGAAAACTACCGGCAAAAAATCAATTTTATCTATAAAAACCAATTATTCTTCTGAAACGATTTTTGCACTCAAAAACTCACGGTTCATACGTGCTATATTTTCAAGAGAAATCTCTTTTGGACACTCGACTTCACAAGCTCCGGTATTGGTACAGTTTCCAAAACCTTCTTCGTCCATTTGTTTGACCATATTCAATGCACGTTGTCTTGCTTCCACTTTTCCTTGTGGCAATAAAGCAAATTGTGAAATTTTTGCTCCTACAAACAACATAGCCGAACCGTTTTTACAAGTTGCTACACAAGCTCCACATCCGATACAAGTCGCTGCTTCAAAGGCTCTGTCTGCATCATACTTCGGAACCGGAATGGTATTTCCATCGATGGTGTTTCCTGAAGTATTAACCGAAATAAATCCACCTGCATGCTGGATCCGGTCAAAGGAAGTTCTATCGACAATCAAATCTTTTACAACAGGAAATGCTGCTGAACGCCAAGGCTCAATCGTGATCGTATCACCATCGTTAAACATACGCATGTGCAATTGACAAGTCGTAATTCCTCTGTCAGGTCCGTGCGCACGTCCGTTGATGTAAAGCGAACACATACCGCAGATTCCCTCACGGCAGTCGTGATCAAATGCAACCGGTTCTTTGTCTTCGTTTACCAATTGTTCGTTCAACATATCCAACATTTCCAAAAAGGAACTGTCGACTGAAACGTCGTTAAGTGAATAATTCTCAAATTTCCCTTTAGACTTTCCGTTGTTTTGTCTCCAGACTTTGAGTTTTATATTTATATTTTTTGAAGCCATAATCTTAATTATTAGTAATTTAGGCAAAAGCCAATTGG
>CALLXZ010000294.1 GCA_937875605.1 uncultured Moheibacter sp. | reverse complement strand
CGCTTTAGAGGGAAAGAATTTGAATGAAATAATAGATGTATTCCAGGAAAAATTAGTAGGAAAAAAAGTCTGGGAAAAATTCAGAAATGAATTTCCTCTCTTAATTAAATTCATAGATGCCGCCACGCCGCTTTCAGTTCAGGTTCATCCAAACAATGAGCAGGCAAAACGATTGCATAATTCTTTCGGGAAGTCTGAAATGTGGTACATCATGGATGCGGAGAAAGATGCTGAATTGATCATCGGATTCAAAGATGAAATAACAAAAGACTATTATTCCAAACATCTGGAAAATGAAACTTTAGAAGACATATTGGGAAAAGTTCCAGTTTCAAAAGGAGATGCTGTTTACATTCCGGCGGGTCGGGTTCATGCTATTGGCGCAGGAATTGTGCTGGCGGAAATCCAACAGACTTCGGATGTAACGTATCGAATTTATGATTATAACCGAATTGACCAAAACGGAAAAAAGCGTGAATTGCATACCGATTTGGCTTTGGAAGCCATTGATTTTAATCCGATTCAAGAAATTAAAACAACCTATAATCAATCGGAGAATCAATTCAATAAACTAATTGAAACACCGTATTTTACAACTGAAATTTTCAAGGGAGATAAAGAAATTCAGGTAAATGACAATGACGAAATGCAGATTTACATTTGTACGGAAGGAAGCTCAAAATTTCAAACTCAAAATTATGGTACGGAAATCTCAAAATACCAATGTTTACTGATGCCGGCAGAAATAAATTCGTACAAAATCATTCCCGAAAAGAATTCTACTTTGATTGAGGTGAGGGTTCCTTAATACGAAATTCGTTTTTCGAAATTCGAAATTCGCAGAATAACGGCATAGAATTTGACCTTAACACATCATTGACAATCAAATAATTCGTACCTTTGCCACGCAATTAAAAGCCAATGAGAAATCCTTTGTTTTACGCAAAAATCCTTTTGTTTGGAGAATATGGAATCATTGAAGACTCCAAAGGACTTACGATTCCGTATAATTCTTACAAAGGAACCCTTACGTTTGATGAGAATTCTAAAGGAAAAATTTCCAATGAAAGCATCCGGAAATTTGCGGATTATTTACAAGAAAATTTTCCGGGTGAATTTGATTTTGATCAGATGAATACAGACATCCAAAACGGAATGCATTTCGACTCCACCATTCCGCAAGGATATGGAGTCGGAAGTTCAGGTGCCTTGGTTGCGGCTATTTATGAACGATATTCGATTCATGAATTGGGAATTGACGAAGGAATTTCCAAAGAAATCATTGCCAGTTTAAAAGAACATTTTTCCAAAATGGAATCTTTCTTTCACGGAAAAAGTTCCGGAATTGATCCATTGATCTGCTATTTAAATCTTCCTTTGCTTATCAATTCCAAAACCGATATTTCGACGGTTGGAATTCCGGCTCAGAAGGAAGGAAAAGGCGCGATTTTCTTAGTAAACTCAGGTACTCCAGGCGAAACAGCTCCCATGGTTCAGATTTTCTTTGAGAAATTGAAACAGGAAGGTTTCCGAAAAACATTGAAAGAAGAATTCATAAAATACAACAATGCCTGCATAGATGCCTTTGTAAAAGGTGATGTGAATCCATTGTTCAGCAATTTGAAAAAACTGTCTACTTGGGCATTTTTACATTTCAAACCGATGATTCCTCAACGTCTTTTGGACGCTTGGCAATACGGAATCCAAACCAATTCTTATTATCTTAAACTTTGTGGTTCCGGCGGTGGCGGATACATTCTGGGTTTCACAAAAGATTATGAAAAAGCAAAAGAACACTTACATGATTTTGACACCGAAATCATTTATAAATTCTAATGTATGGAACGATTTACTTTTGAAGAAGACGGACTCGTAGGAGGATTTCATTTGTTTGACGATGAAACAAATATAGGCGAAGTTACCTTTCGCAAAAGAAGCTTAAATGCTATTTCTATTAACCACACCTATGTCAAAAAAGAATTCGAAGGCAAAGGATACGGTAAAAAATTAGTGGACAAAGTATTGGAATACGCAAAAGAAAATGATTTGAGCGTTTCGGCAACTTGTTGGTTTGCTGAAAAAGTCATCCAATCTTACCATCCATGAATGGGCTGAGTCTGCGGAAACTATTTGTCAAAACACTTGCACTTTTTACTGTCATTCGGGGTTACAACATTGCCATGCTCGTGTTGGCGCAATACATGGCGAGTCTTTTTATCTTCAACGAAGGAAAAAGCCATCTGCAGATTTTACTGGATCAGAACCTCAACTTTATCATCATTGCCTCCGCTTTGAGTGCGGCTGCGGGTTACATCATCAATAATTTTTATGACTTGGAAAAAGACGCCATCAGTCGTCCGCTCCAGAATTATATCGAAAGATTTATCTCCCAAAATTTTAAACTAAATGTATATCTCGCCCTAAACATCCTCGCATTGGGAATTGCTTATCTCGTTTCCTGGCGCGTTGCTCTTTTCTTTTTGGTGTATCAATTCTTAGTTTGGTTTTATTCACATAAAGCCAATAAAATCACTTTACTAAACAATCTCTATTCGGTCATACTGATGGTTTTTCCGTTTTTTGCTTTGTTTCTGTATTATGAAAATTTTTCTGCTATCATCTTTTTCCATGCTGGATTTCTGCTGTTATTATTACTCATAACCGACATCCTGAAAGACCTCACAACCTCTACCGCAGACGCCATTTATCATTACCACACCTTTCCTGTCATCTACGGCGAAAAAACAACTAAAATAATCTTGACCATCCTGATGATCCTGACATTTGGATGGTCAATTTTCATGTGGACAGACAGCGCCACCGGTTACATGAAATACTTTTTTCTTTTCAGCGCCGGACTCAATATTTTATTACTATTTCCACTTTGGAACTCCCATTCCAAAACCACACACAAGATTTTACACCTGACATTCAAACTATTAATCGGATTTGGCATCTTCAACATGGTGTTCATTGATATAAATCCCTTAGCTTTGCAAAAGATTATTTAATTGATCAGGGCGTGCCCACGTCGCGATTCAAAATTGGAAACCCCATTCAAAAAGATTCCGCGACGCGGTCGGGCTGGCGGCACTCGCTTTCCTTCCGGACACTTCGAGAACCTCAGTGTCCGGAAGAAAGAGCTCAAACAAATGCCTTCATCCCTCACGCAAAACCAGACAAAATCAAAATCTCCATTTCAAAAGATGGAATTAAAATAAATACAATTAAAAACAAAAAATGAAAAAAAGACAGGAAAGGCGTGATGCTTCCCCGAAAAAACCGGGCGCAAATTCAAACGCAAAACCGGGTTTCAAAAAACCGGACGGAAACTCAAAACCGAATTTCAAAAATGCCGGAAAACCTTTCAAACCTCGTTTGAAAAAAGCACCCGTTGACGACGGAACCATTCGTCTGAACAAATACATCGCCAACGCCGGAATTTGTTCCAGACGGGAAGCCGATGAGTTCATCAGAACCGGCTTGGCACAAGTAAATGGAAAAGTTGTCACCGAAATGGGCTATAAAGTTCAGCCCGGAGATGTCGTGAAATTTGACGGAAAAACCATTTCAGCCGAGAAAAACGTGTACATCTTACTCAACAAACCAAAAGGATTTATCACCACAACCCGCGACGAAAAAGACCGCAAAACCGTGATGGATCTAATCGCAAACGCTACCACAGCACGTGTATTTCCGGTAGGTCGTTTGGATAGAGCGACAACTGGACTTTTGTTGTTTACCAACGATGGTTATTTGACTAAAAAATTAACGCATCCGAGTCATTCGGTTCGAAAAATTTACCATGTCACACTCAATAAAAAAGTTACACATGCCGATTTAGATGAAATCCGAAAAGGCGTTCGTTTGATTCCGGAAGGAATTGCTGAAGTGGACAATGTTTCGTTTATCGAAGGTAAACCGCATACGGAAGTAGGAATCGAAATCCACATTGGTTGGAACCGTGTAGTTCGAAGGATTTTTGAGAAGTTAGGATATGAAATCGAATCTCTGGATCGTGTTTCATTTGGCGGATTGACCAAAAAAAATATAAAAAGAGGAGATTGGCGGAAATTAGACGAAAAAGAAGTTTCGTTTTTAAAAATGCTTTAATTATCAATTAATTATAAAATTCATATAGACCTTCCGGAATTGTTTTTTCGGAAGTTTTTTATTGGGATCAATTCATTGGTTCTTATCTTAAATCAATGTCCACCCATTTTCAAATCCCGAACTTTGTACTTTAAAAAAGTATAAGAGATTTAAGATGAAAATGCTTTTTCACAGCGCAGATTCCAGAGGCCATGCTAATCACGGATGGTTGGATTCCTTTCACAGTTTTAGTTTCGCTAATTATCAAAATTCGGAACGCACCAACTTTGGTGTTTTAAGAGTTTTGAATGACGATTCGGTTCAGGGCGGAATGGGATTTGGAGCGCACCCACATAGAGACATGGAGATAATTTCCATTCCTTTGGAAGGAGCGTTGGAACATAAAGATTCCACAGGAACGACAGGCGTCATTCAAAAAGGAGAAATTCAGGTAATGAGCGCCGGAACGGGTGTTCAACACAGCGAATACAATCATAACTCCGATAAAACCGTCAAATTTTTACAGATTTGGGTTTTTCCGAGAAAATTAGGTGTAGAGCCGAGAGGCGAACAAATCAGCATCCAATCAACTGAAATCCGAAATGAATTTCAACAAATTCTTTCTCCTAATCAAAACGATGCAGGCGTTTGGATTCATCAGGATGCGTGGTTCAGTTTGGCTAAATTTGACAAGGGAAATTCGAAAGAATATAAAATTCACAAAGAAGGAAATGGCGTTTATGCCTTTGTTATAGAAGGTTCTGCAAAAATTGCTGGTCAAATGCTGAATCGAAGAGATGGTTTTGGGATTTGGGAAATCGACAAGTTTGAGGTAGAGGCAACAGAAAATGCTGAAATCCTTTTGATGGAAGTTCCGATGAATTTACCGGAATATTTAAAATAGTTTTTCATAGTTTTTAGGTTAATAGTGAGGTTTAATGAAGAAGCTCTTGCAAATATTTGCAAGGGCTTTTTATTTAATTCCATAAAACAAAAACCCGACCTTTCGGCCGGGCACAGTTTATTTATTTATGAGAACAATTTATTTCTAATTCAAATATCCTACCACTTGATAAGCTCTTTCTCCGTAATAATTAACTTTTTGATAGAGAACTCCAAAATATTCATAGTAACGAACTCCGTTTATAACCACCTTTTCATAATCTGCAGGTAAAGCGTAAATCATGGCGCCAATCGGTGGTTGAACTACATAATAATTATCATTGTACCAATTGTAATAGGTTCCGTTATAATAATAGTATTGATTTCCGGCGATATAAATATTGGTGTAACCCATCGGTAAACTATGCATATAAAACCCAACCGGAGCCATCACTCTTCTGTAACGATTATCATACCATTGATAATAATAACCATTGTCCATGTAGTAATAATTACTGTTAAACGACACTCGGTTAAAGTTCGCATTATTATTAGAGTGATAAATCACTCTTCTTGCAGAACCACTTTCAAATCGGGCTGAGCTTCTGTCAAAATTCTGAACCCTTGGCTGATTTTCCACCCGAATTGTTTTAACGTTATCATTGTTTCGAGTATTATTCCGAACGGTTTGGGTATTTTGATTCTGAGTCGTTCTCACATTTCCATTTCGAACGGTTGAAGTTGAGCCAGAATTGTTTCGTACCGTATTGGAACTATTGGTTCTTACATTTTCAGTTTTGATATCCGATTGATTATTAGTTCGAACATTTTGATTAGAATTTGAACGAACAGTTGAATTAGATCCGGTTTGACGTACCTGATCGGACTGTCCTGAGCGGACAGAATTATTGGTTCTGGTCGCTTTTTCAGACCCGCTTCTCACGGAGTTTCCGGATGTTGATCTAACCTGTGCATCGACTATGACAGAACCTGCCATAATTATTAATGCGCCTAAAAAGAATCTAACTGTGTTCATAATTCAAAGATTTGATAGGTATATGCCAAATTCCATGCTAAGTTTATGTCTTTACAAATCATTAACAAATTGATTTCAGACCACAAAACAACAAATGATTGTTTATCAAATACTTAAATAAAAAAATCCCGCTAATTCACTTAACGGGATTTGAAATTTATTAAGGATTAAATCAATTCTAAGCTTGTTGTTGTTTTATCAAATTCAAGGCTGAACCTGCTTTGAACCATTCGATTTGAGCCGTATTATACGTATGATTAGCTTTCACCAAATCTTTCGATCCGTCTGCATGTACAAATTCCAACGTTAAAGGTCTGTTAGGAGCAAAATCCGTCAAATCGACAAAATTAATCGTATCGTCTTCTTGAATTCTATCATAATCGGCTTTATCTGAAAATGTCAATGCAAGCATTCCTTGTTTTTTCAAATTGGTTTCGTGAATACGTGCAAACGAACGCACCAAAACTGCTACCACTCCCAAATGTCTTGGCTGCATCGCGGCATGCTCTCGGGATGAACCTTCGCCATAATTTTCATCTCCTACCACGATGGTCGGAACGCCTGCCGCTTTGTAAGCTCTGGCAACATCAGGCACCGCTCCATATTCTCCTGTTAATTCGTTCTTAACCTTGTTAGTTTCTTGGTTAAAAGCATTCACAGCTCCAGCCAGTGTATTATTAGATATATTATCCAAATGACCACGAAAGCGCAACCAAGGACCCGCCATAGAGATGTGATCCGTGGTACATTTACCGTAAGCTTTGATGAGCAACCTTGCACCCATGATATTCTGACCGTTCCAAACCGGAAAACTTTCCAACAACTGCAAACGTTCTGAATCCGGCTTTACGACAACTTCTACTTTAGAACCATCTTCAACAGGCGCCTGATAACCATTATCCTCATAAGAAAATCCTTTTGATGGTAATTCAAATCCGGTTGGAGGATCCAATTTAAATTCTTCTCCTTTGCTATTGGTCAGTGTATCTGTAATCGGATTGAAGTCCAAACGACCAGCAATGGCAATCGCCGCAACCATTTCAGGTGACGTTACAAACGCATAAGTATTTGGGTTTCCGTCTGCTCGTTTTTTGAAATTTCGGTTAAACGAATGAACAATTGTATTTTTTTCTTCTTTATCCGCTCCTTCTCTGTCCCACTGCCCGATGCACGGACCGCAGGCATTGGTGAAAATAACCGCATTCAAGTCATTAAACGGTTTTAAAATTCCATCACGCTCTGCTGTATATCGAACTTGTTCGGATCCCGGATTTATCCCAAAACTTGCTTTGGTTTCCAATCCCTTATCCACAGCTTGTCTCGCAATAGAAGCCGCTCTGGATAAATCTTCATAAGAAGAATTGGTACAAGAACCGATTAGTCCCCATTCTACCGTCATTGGCCATTCATTTGCTGCTGCTACATCTTTCATTTTTGAAACAGGCGTCATCAAATCCGGCGTGAAAGGACCGTTTAATCTTGGTTCCAATTTATCTAAGTCAATTGTAATTAATTGATCATAATATTGTTCTGGGTCTGCATAAACTTCATCATCTGAACGTAAATATTCTCTGATTTGATTTGCTAAATCTGCAATATCTGAGCGATCAGTCGCTCTTAAATATCTTTCAGAAGCATCATCGTACGCAAAAATAGAAGTTGTTGCTCCGATTTCAGCACCCATATTACAAATCGTACCTTTTCCGGTTGCAGAAAGGTTTTCAGCTCCTTCTCCGAAATATTCTACAATTGCTCCGGTTCCACCTTTTACGGTTAAAATTCCGGCAACTTCAAGAATTATATCTTTTGGCGAAGCCCAACCGTTTAATTTTCCCGTCAATTTAACACCGATTAATTTAGGCATTTTTAATTCCCAAGCCATTCCGGCCATTACGTCGACTGCATCTGCACCACCAACCCCAATCGCAACCATTCCCAGTCCACCTGCATTTGGCGTATGCGAATCCGTTCCAATCATCATTCCGCCAGGAAAAGCATAATTTTCCAAAACAACCTGATGAATGATTCCCGCGCCCGGTTCCCAGAAACCGATTCCGTATTTATTAGAAACCGATTCGAGGAAATTAAAGACTTCGGAAGACTTACTGATTGCATCCTGTAAATCGATTTTCGCTCCTACTTTTGCCTGAATCAAGTGGTCACAGTGAACAGTGGAAGGGACGGCTGTTTTCAATTTTCCTGCCTGCATAAACTGTAAGAGAGCCATTTGAGCAGTTGCATCCTGCATTGCTACCCTGTCCGGCGCAAAATCGACGTAAGATTCTCCTCTTGTGAAAACTTCGGTTGCCGCACCGTTAAAAAGGTGAGCATACAATATTTTTTCTGAATAGGTCAAAGGACGTCCTACTACATTTCTTGCTGTATCTACTCGTTCTTTCATGCTTGAGTAAACTCCTTTGATCATTTCTATATAATAAATGTTAAATAAACTTAATTAAAATCATTCTATTCAAAAAATGATTCATACTAAATTAATCTACAAAAAAGAGACCATCCATTATAAACAGTCTCTTTATGTTATTTTAATTAAATATTTATTCGAATTAATTCATCGAAATGGGGGTGAACTTCGTTAAGTTAATACCCTGAACGGCTGCTTTATATTCTTCGATATTCGGAATTCTACCTAAAATCGCGGAAAGAACAACAACCGGTGTAGATGCCAATAAAGACTCGCCTTTTTTGCGTTCCGAATCTTCTACTACACGTCCCTGGAAAAGGCGTGTAGACGTTGCCATAACCGTATCTCCTTTTGCCGCTTTCTCCTGATTACCCATACAAAGATTACAGCCAGGGCGTTCCAGATACATGATGTTTTCATACTCTGTACGCGCTACACTTTTTGGCAATAAATCGCTGAATTCGAAACCAGAATATTTCTGTAAATATTCCCATTCGCCTTCTGCTTTCAATTCATCAATGATGTTATAAGTCGGAGCAGCAACAACCAAAGGTGCTTTGAATTCTACTTTTCCATTTTGTTTTTCGATGTTCTTAAGCATTTGTGAAACGATTTTTAAATCGTCTTTATGAACCATGCAAGAACCCACAAATCCTAAATCTACTTTTTTATCACCGCCATAATACGTTAAATCTCGAATGGTATCGTGTGTATATCGCTTCGAAATATCTTCATTATTTACGTCAGGATCCGCAATCATGGGTTCGTTAATAATATCCAAATCCACCACTACTTCGGCAAAATATTTAGCGTTTTCATCCGGAACTAAAGCAGGTTTAGAACCTGATTTTATTTCCGCAATACGTTTATCTGCTCTGTTTATCAAACCCTGTAAAACACTGTTATGATTATCCATACCCTTGTCAATCATAATCTGGATACGGGATTTTGCAATCTCTAAAGATTCTACCAAGGTATCATCCTGCGAAATACAGATAGATGCTTTTGCTTTCATTTCGGCTGTCCAATCGGTAAAAGTGAAGGCTTGATCCGCTAACAAAGTACCGATATGCACTTCAATAATTCTACCTTGGAATACGTTTTCGCCTTTGAATTGTTGCAACATCTGCAATTGCGTAGCGTGAACCACATCACGGAAATCCATGTGTTCTTTCATCACTCCTTTGAAGGTTACTTTTACCGATTCCGGAATAGGCATAGATGCCTCACCTGTAGCCAAAGCCAAAGCAACCGTTCCCGAATCTGCTCCAAAAGCCACTCCTTTGGACATACGTGTGTGCGAATCGCCACCAATGATAATCGCCCATTCGTCAACCGTTATATCGTTCAGTACTTTATGAATTACGTCTGTCATAGAGTGATATTCTCCTTTCGGATCGCGCGCCGTGATGACTCCAAAATCATTCATAAATTTCATCAATTTCGGGATGTTTGCTTGTGCTTTTTTATCCCAAACGGAAGCCGTGTGACAACCGGATTGATACGCTCCATCTACAATCGGAGAAATCACCGTTGCCGCCATTCCTTCCAATTCTTGAGCCGTCATCAAACCTGTCGTATCTTGAGACCCTACGATATTGACCTGTACTCGAACATCAGAACCTGCATGTAAAACTTTGCCTTCGGGAATTCCTACTGCATTACGATTGAATATTTTTTCAACGGCTGTCAGTCCTTGTCCTTCTATGGAAACTTCTTTTGCAGGAGCAAAAACCGTTGGCGCTTCGATGCCTAAGGTTTGAGCAGCGAATGTTTGAATTTTTTTCCCAAAAACAATTGCATATGAACCACCTGCTTTGATAAATTCTAATTTTTGGGGAGTAAATGATTTTGAAATATCTTTCAATTCTTTGTCTGCGTTGTATAATTTTTTAGTTTTGGTATTGATGGTCAAAACCGTTCCTGTTTCGACCGAATATACTTGTTCTAAAGTTGGTTCGTCATTTTCATTGAAAATTACATTTCCGTTTTCATCCGTTTTCTTCACCCAGTTTTGCAAGTCGATACCGATACCACCTGTTACATCTACTGTCGTCAAGAAGATAGGCGAAATACCATTTGTACCGGCCACGATTGGCGCAATGTTCACAAACGG
>CALLXZ010000293.1 GCA_937875605.1 uncultured Moheibacter sp. | reverse complement strand
ACCCCATTTCCCGGTGCAAAGATAATTCAAACTTGATTTATAAACGTCCGATTCGTTCCAATTTTTCAGAAGCTGCCATTCCGTTTGGGTTACAGCCTGGTTTACCTTCAGGAATTTCCATGTTTAATTTTTCGTAAAATTCAATCCATCCGGGATTAAATTCTTCTTCCCCAGGATTTTTAAATGTCATAGGGTTCATCTGAAAAATAGAATCATTTTCAAATGAATGATAGATAAAATCGGAACAATAATAAGCGGTGTCGCTTAAAACATACGTAAAATTATAGGGTTTTCCCAACATGGATTTAGCATTTGAGATGGCAGAATCAAAATTGGGTCGGAATTCTTTTTTGATTCGGTAGATTTCTACGACAGAACCATCTTTTTTTTCTTCTGCTAAAAATTCTTTCAAAGAAATCCGCTCTGACCCGTTTTTCGGGGCGGCGTGTAGCACCCAAATTTCGTTATTGTTTTTTTCAATGAGTGCGATATGAGAAAAATTGGTTTCTTTTTCAGTTTGGGTGACTTGATCTATGGCTTTGGAAAGATTTCCGGTGGAATTTCCGACAAAAAGTAAATCACCATTTTTTAACGGAGTTTGAAAATTGGAGTTTTGACAAGAAAAAATTATCAAAAAAATAAATCCGAAATGCCATTTCATGAAGCAAATATAATGGCTTTAAAATTATAAATAGAAAGATGATTAAGAATTGCAAAGCTCAGGATTTTCCCCTTTTTGGTACAGGGTTTTTCCTGTATTTTCTAATTGTATTTATTTTAATTAATTGTAAATCAAAAATATAAATGTTTGTAAGTAATTGAAGCTATTGTAGAATTCTAAATAATCTTTTAATTTAGTGCATTAATCTATAAAACTTTAAAAATGAAAACACTAAAACTAACAACTATCTTGCTAACTTTTTTGACGCTTTTTGCTTGTAATATGCAACCGGATTGCCATTGTGATAATGAGCCATCGACACCTCGAAATTTGATTACTTATGAAAAAGCAATCGAACAATTAGGGAATTATGATAAAGCCCATCCCGGTGTAAAGGGTAACCAATTTGCCCTTCGAACTTGGGTTTCTATTGAAGAATTGGAGAATTACATTGCTTATGCAAAAGCAGAAGGTAAAAAGAATAATATAAAGGTAAACGGAATTGATTTTATCTACACACAATATAAAGACGCAAAAGCGGGAATGCCAAATGAGTCAAATAAGGACTATGAATTAACCTTTATGTATGCGCCTACGTACAGAGACACGATGAATAATAAAAATGAAGCCTTTGACCCGATGAATTCTAAACCTGGAAATCCGGCTAAACTAAGTGAGCGGTTGAAATTCAAACATCCTAAAGAGTCGAAAGATAGTGCCACAAAACAAACAATAAATGTAAATGGCCGACCTTCAGGACCAAGTGGAATCGCAAATATGGCAAATACTTGCCCTACTATGTGTCCATAAGGTTGGGATTTAAATATATGTAATTTGGAAAATATACGTTTGCTTATCGGTGTTGGTACTTACATCCAATTGATTTCATTTTTAGTCAGCTTGCTGACATGGGGTAAATACAAACATACTCATCTGAGGTATTTACCTATCTTATTGGGTGCTAATGCAATCATAGAAGTCTACTGCCATCATTTTTATAGGACCAATAACGTATGGGTTTATAATTTGAAGTTTTGCTTTGAATTTAATTTTCTATGTTTTTTGTTTTACCACTATTTAGGAAATTTTTCAAAGAAAATAGGTATCTGTTTATTTGGAGCATTTAATCTTTTTTTTCTAATCAATTTAGTTTTTAGTTTTCAGGATTTAACGACTTCTTTGCTGACCTATTCTTATGTATTGGGAAGCTTTTGTTTAATCATAATTATCATCATGCTTTTAAATGAAATGCTGAAAGTAGAAAATTTGGAAGGAATTACTCATAATTTGCTTTTCTGGATAAGTTTCGCTTTTTTTATATTTTACGCGACATCCTTTCCTATTTTTTCAATTACGAATTTGAAAGAACTAATAGGTGATTTTCAATCACAAGCTATCTTAGTACTTATTATTACCCTCATAGTAATGCATATAATGATCAACATTGGATTTTTATGGAGCAAAAGGAAATATACTTATTAATTGTTTCAGCATCTGTCACTTTGCTGGTTTTTAGTGTTTCACTGGTAACTTTATTTATATTGTTTCACCGAAGAAAAGACTATTACCGAAAAGAAATAACCAAAACCAGGATTGAAATAAAAGAACAAACCCTGAAAAATATATCCTGGGAAATTCATGATAACATCGGTCAAATACTTTCTACTTTGAATTTATACAGTTACAAAGTACACGAAGACTCTCCCGTTGAAATTAAACCAAAAGTGGAAGAATTACAGGATTTGATTCAAACCGCCATAACCGAAGTCCGGAGTTTGTCCAAAGCGCTGAATACTGATTATATAAAAAATGTAGGCTTGATAAAATCTGTAGAACTTGAACTTTCGCGTTTTGAACGATTAAAATTTATGGACACCAGCTTGGTTGTAGAAGGAAGTCCCTTTATTATATCTGATGACACTGAAGTGATTTTATTGCGGATCATTCAGGAATTTTTTTCCAATTCCATCAAACACGCACGTGCCAAAAAAATGGAAGTTTTTTTTGAATTTAAAGGAAAAGAGCTAAAAATTTTGGTAAAGGATAACGGAGTTGGTTATGACAGTTCAGCCATTTTAGGAACAGGTATCATAAATATGAAGAATCGTGCAAAATTGATCGGAGCTTTCATTAAATTAGAGTCGGAAACCAATAAAGGCACGCAATTACAAATTACTTATCGAAAAAAATCAAATGAATATGGATCATAAAATCGTAATAGTAGATGATCATCACCTTTTTACCAAGGCACTTGAGGATATGATCAATAATTTTGAAGGATATGAAGTTTCTTTTTGCGCTGAAAATGGAAAGGACTTTATAGACAAATTGTCCAAACACAAACAAAAACCCGATGTTATTTTATTGGATCTGAATATGCCGATTATGAACGGATTTGAAACACTTTCCTGGATCAAAGCAAAAAAGCCGGATTTAAAAGTTCTGATTCTTTCCATGAACGATGAAGAGTCCAATGTCATAAGGGCAGTAAGAGAAGGAGCAAATGGATATTTACTTAAAAATACAACTCCCAGCGGTTTAAAATTAGCATTGGATCATCTGCTGATAAATGGTTTTTATCATAACGAATTAGTAAGCACGGCTCTTTTAAACAGCGTAAATGCCAAACCACAAAAGCCCCATGAGGAATTAAAAGATCAGGAAATTCGTTTTCTAAAATTGGTTTGTACCGAAATGACGTACAGAGAAATCGCGGATGAAATGTGTTTAAGTCCGAAAACCATCGATGGCTATCGCCAGGTTCTATTTGATAAATTGAATATTAAAAGCCGGGTCGGACTTGTTTTGTATGCCATGCATCAAAAAATCGTAGACTGATTTTTATTGGATTGTCCAATTGACTTAATTTAATACATTTGTATTTTCCTATTAAAAACAGCAATACAAATGAAAGTTACAGCTTTTAATCAGATTCATAAGGATTTAGGGGCAAAGATGGTTCCGTTTGCCGGATATGAAATGCCGGTTCAGTATAAAGGTGTTAATCATGAACACATGATCGTGCGTGAAGGCGTAGGTGTTTTTGATGTAAGTCACATGGGTCAATTTTTCGCAAAAGG
>CALLXZ010000292.1 GCA_937875605.1 uncultured Moheibacter sp. | reverse complement strand
TGTGTTTTTGATGGAATAAACCTAATAAGTAAAACTAATTATTTGGAAGTTTATAGATAATGAATAGTATTTAGATTCTCAAAAAAGGAATAT
Source organism: uncultured Moheibacter sp. (assembly GCA_937875605.1). Taxonomy (GTDB): domain Bacteria; phylum Bacteroidota; class Bacteroidia; order Flavobacteriales; family Weeksellaceae; genus Moheibacter. The sequence goes on along the minus strand of CALLXZ010000292.1, from coordinate 7,853 downwards.
TTGAGGCATTTATGGATAATAAAAATTATTAAAACCCTAAAATAATTTTAGCAATCAGAAAATAAATAAAAACCCCGAAAATGTCATTGCTCGTGGTGATAAATGGACCGGTCGAAACTGCCGGATCCATTCCACGTTTGTTTAAGAATAGTGGAATAAATGTTCCGATAGTTGCTGCAACGATGATAACCGTAACCAATGCAAGACAAATGGTCAATGAAATCAGATAAGATGTTCCAAAAATAAAATGACTGATCATCAATACAACTAAAGCGATCCCTAAACCATTTAAAAGTCCCAAAAGGAATTCTTTTCCGATTAGTTTCCAAACATCGTCTTTGATGGTTCCATTTGCCAAACCCTGAACCACGATGGCGGAAGATTGAATTCCGACATTTCCTGCGGTGGACTGGATCAGTGGAACAAAACTGAGCAAAATCAAAAAATCACCTAATTTATCCTGAATGTTGGACATGATTCCCGCTGCGCCGACACCGCCAAACATTCCGATCAAAAGCCATGGTAAACGAGCTTTGGTCAACGTCAGAATACTGTCATCGGCATCTACATTTCGGGTAATTCCCGCTGCCAATTGATAATCTTCCTCCGCTTCATCCCGCATCACATCTATGATATCATCAACCGTAATGATGCCCAGAAGCCTTTTTAACTCATCAACTACCGGAATTTCCATCAAATCGTATTTCTGGATGATTTTAGCAACATTTTCGTCCTCATCATCAGCCTTTACATAATAGACATTTTTGTTGTAAACTTCTTCCAGTTTGGTACTGGAAGAGGTCGTGAGTAGTTTTTTCAAACTCAGTGTCCCCAGAAGAATGTTATCATCATCCACCACATAAATCGAATAAACTTCTTCCAAATCTTCAGCTTGCCTGCGCATTTCACGAACGGCAGTAAGTACGGTCCAGTTTGTATTTACCTTTACAAACTCTTTCCGCATAAGACCACCCGCAGTATCTTCATCATAACGAAGCAAATCCACTATATCCTGAGCGTGTTCTTTGTCTTCTATTTGGGCGATGACTTCGTCTTGTTGGGCTTCAGAAAGTTCACTGATGATGTCTGCGGCATCATCGGTATCCATTTCGTTGATGAGCTCTTCGGCAATTTCTTTTGTAGAAAATTGCTTTAAAAGTCTTTTCCGATCGTCTTCTTCAAGTTCCAGAAATACATCAGCCGAAATTTCATTGTCAAGTAACGAGAGAATAAAAGATTGTTCTTCGACGCTTAATTCCGCAAAGATTTCCGCAATGTCAGCAGGATGTAATTCTGCCAGCATTTCAAGAACTGATTTTGAATTTTGTTCCCGAATGCAATCCGATAAAGCGTTGATAAAATCTTTGTTGATCGCTACGTTCATCTGTTTAATTTGGAGGTTAATTCCATAAACTGTTCCACCGAAAGCTGTTCAGCACGCAAGTTAAGCAAATTCTCATCAACATCATGTTGCGTAAAGTTTAAACTTTTTAGTGCGTTGCGAAGTGTTTTTCGTCTTTGATTAAAAGCCGCTTTTACAACCTGAAAAAATAATTTTTCATCTACTTCTAATTCTGTTTTGATTCTTTTCATGCGCATCACACCTGATTTTACTTTGGGTGGAGGAGAGAATACATTTTCGTCCACGGTAAATAAATATTCGGTTTCGTAAAATGCCTGAGTCAACACTGATGTGATTCCATAAATTTTTGAACCTTTTGGAGCGCAAATTCTTTCGGCAACTTCTTTCTGAAACATTCCCACCATTTCGGGGATTTGTGTTCTATCTTCGATGATTTTGAAAACAATTTGAGTCGAAATATTGTAAGGGAAATTGCCCATAATGCAAATCTGTTTTCCATCAAATTTCGAAGCCAGATCCATTCGTAGAAAATCTTCGGCATAAACCGGAAGTTCAGGATAGTTTAAATGTAAATAATCAACTGATTCAGAATCGATTTCCACTACCGAAATATTCTTTTTTTCCTGCACCAAATATTTAGTCAGAACACCCATTCCCGGACCGATTTCTAAAACCTGATCATAACCGTTCCAAGTTAATGAATCCACGATTTGACGAGCGATGTTTTCATCTTTTAAAAAATGTTGTCCTAAATGTTTTTTGGCTTTTACATTCATATGGCGAAGGTAGGGATTTTTTGAGTTGGAGCGTTTGAGATTTAATGAGTAGTAGATGAGTAAATGGGAGAGAAATTGGGGTATGGAATCCATTTTAGCAAATGTTTAACATCTGCAGGTTTCAAAATGGATTCCTAAAAAAAGATTTTTTATACCTTAGCCCCAAATTTGAATGGAATGTCAAAACAGAGCGATAAATTTAATCAGGGACGGCTTCGTTCTTCCAACATAACAGTGGTCATCAGTATTGCTTTGGTTCTCTTTCTTTTGGGACTTTTCGGTTTGATTGTAATCAATGCACAGAGTTATGCAGATTATATCAAAGAACAATTGAAATTAGAAGCTTTTTTTACTGATGAGTATGATCCGCGTGAGCAGGATAAAGAATTGGCAAGACAGCAGGAATTTATCGACTCTTTAAAAGTGAAACATAGTTTCGTGAAAGGTACCCAATATATTTCCAAAGAAAATGCATCTGAAATCGCTAAAAATGAATTGGGAATTGACGATAACGCCATTTTTGAAGCCAATATTTTCCCGGCTTCCGTTCAGATTACTCTTCAACCTGAATTTGTCGAGCCGAAAAAAGTTGACAGTATCAAAACTATTATTCAGAAAAATCCGATCATTAGTGAAGTTGTCAATGATGATGAATTGATGACAACCGTTTATAATAACATCGATAAAATTCGTTTCTGGTTGATGATTTTAGCCGCTATATTTTTAGTTATCGTTATGGTTTTGATCAATAATTCCATTCGTCTACGAATTTATGCTAAACGTTTTAGTATCAAAACTATGCAGTTGGTAGGAGCCAGGAGACGATTTATCATCCAGCCATTTCTTTTACAAAGTGCTGTTTTAGGACTATTGGGAGCCGTACTTGCGATTTTAGCTTTGGGTGGATTATGGTATTATTTTGCCAATATTGTTTCACTTCCTTGGTGGAATGAAGATTATTATTGGTTAATGTTGATATTGGTAGTAATTGGAGTAGTGATAGCTTTGATAAGTACCGGAATTGCTACATGGAGATATTTAAGACTGAGAACCGATCAGTTGTATTAATCTGAATTTGAAAAAAATATAATAATGAGTAAAGCAGTCAAATCAGTTGATTCGAAATTTACGTTTCTCTTTGGAAAAAAGAATTATATGTTCATGGCGTTGGGCGTCGTGGTAATTCTTTTAGGTTTCCTGTTGATGATGGGACCCGATGCAAATACACGTCCGGATGGAAACTTTGATCCGAATTATTGGAACGAAGGAATTTTCTCATGGAGAAGAATCCGTTTGGCACCTTTTGTTGTTTTGTTAGGATTTGCAATCGAAATTTATGCAATCTTACTGAATCCCAATAAAGCAAAAGCTGAATGAATACACTCGAAGCGATCATCATCGCCATCATAGAAGGACTTACCGAATATTTACCGATTTCTTCTACTGCGCATATGGGATTTGCTGCGGGTCTCATGGGTATGCCTGAAAGTGAATTTCTCAAAATGTTTCAGGTTTCGATTCAATTTGGAGCAATTCTTTCCATCGTCGTATTGTATTGGAAGAAATTCTTTGATTTTTCAAATTTCAATTTCTACATCAAATTAGCTATTGCTGTAATTCCTGCTTTAGGATTGGGTTATTTATTAGACGATAAAATTGAAGCGGTTTTGGGAAATCAAATTGCGATTTCATCTGTTTTAATTTTGGGTGGAATCATTTTAATTTTTGTGGACAAATGGTTCAAAGAACCTAAAATCACGGATGAAAAAGAAATCTCCATCAAAACAGCCATCATCATCGGATTTTTCCAATGTTTAGCCATGATGCCCGGGACAAGCCGTTCCGCCGCATCCATCATTGGAGGAATGACACAAGGTTTAAGCCGGAAGGCCGCCGCCGAATTTTCATTCTTTCTTGCGGTTCCAACCATGCTTGCCGTCACGGTTTATTCTGTTTTTGTAAAGACTTGGGGAAAAGGAACCATCAACGAAATGAAAGGTTATGAAATGATTTTACAAGACAATCACCATATTCTTTTGTTTGTAATCGGAAACGTTGTTGCTTTTGTGACAGCGATGATTGCAGTTAAATTTTTTATTTCTATTTTAACTAAATTCGGGTTTAAAGTTTGGGGCTGGTACAGAATCATCATCGGAATTGTATTGCTAATTTATTTCTGGAACAATCCAAAAGAGGATACACAAACGGAAACACAATCTGAAGTAGTTTCGATCCAAACTTCTACAGATGAGTCAGCTTGAGGAAATTCAAAACGGAATGATTTTCCTGATTGATAAACCACTGGATTGGACTTCCTTTGATGTGGTTAATAAAATCCGTTGGAACATCCGAAAATCATTCAATCTCAAAAAAATAAAAGTCGGTCACGCCGGTACACTCGATCCAAAAGCTACCGGACTATTAATCATCTGCACCGGAAAATTTACCAAAAGAATTGACGAAATTCAAGCCGAAAGCAAAGTTTATACCGGAACTTTTAAACTAGGGGTTACCACGCCTACTTACGATACAGAATCAGAAGAAAATGGAACTTTCCCAATCCAACATATTTCAGAAGAATTAATTAACGAAACCACGAAACAATTCATAGGCGACATCGAACAATTTCCACCCGCACATTCTGCTATCAAAGTTGATGGAAAAAGATTGTACGAATTGGCACGTGCCGGAAAAGAAGTCGAATTAAAACCTAGAAAAATTTCGATTTTCGATTTCAAAATTACCAAAATCCATTTGCCTTTCGTAGAATTTGAAGTTCATTGTGGTAAAGGGACTTACATTCGTTCTCTTGCGCATGATTTTGGGAAATCCTTGAATTCAGGTGCTTATCTTACAGAATTGAAAAGAACTAAAATCGGTGATTTTTCAGTTGAAAATGCTGATAATAGTCCGCTTAATTTGGAATATTTTTCTGAGTAATAATCCTCCTGACAAACTGTTGTCATTTGCTCATTTTAGTTTTACATCATAAAATAATACGATGTTAAAACTAACGATTATGAAAAGTACAAAACCAATTCAAAAATCAGTATTTCAGACCTTAATAGAAGATCAGGTTAATTATCAGCTTTGGGCAAATCAATCAATGATTGAATCACTTAAAGTTCATTCTCCCGAAAAATTTTATGTAAAAATTCCTTCCAGTTACGACACTATTTACGACACTGTAAAACACATTTATCAGGTTCAGGATTTTTGGTTTCAAATGATTCAGGGAAAATCTTATGATTTTGCAGAAACAGAATATTCAAGCGAAGAATTATTTGAAAAATTAATTCAAAATTCCAATGAATTAAAAGATTTTGTCTGTCAATTGGATGAATTTGAATTACAGGAAAAAATGGAAGTCATCACACCTTGGTTTACATCTCATCAGCCTCGTTATGAATTAATTCAACAAATTGTAATGCACACAGCTTATCATCGTGGTCAAGTGGTTACGATGGGCAGAAATCTAGACATTACAAACGCGACGAATACCGATTTCAATTTTTATTTGTTGATGGCAAAACCAAAATCAGAGATGTGATTTCCGTTTTGAAAACTTATCTTTGGGAAAACGTAATTTCCAGAATGTACCAGGACGAATCACCCAAACGCTTTGACAGAATTGTTTCTATTTTGATTCAATTACAATCCAAAAAGATAGTAAAAGCACAGGAATTGGCAGATCGTTTCGAAGTCAGTCTGCGGACGATTTATCGAGATATTCGTACCTTAGAATCTTCTGGAGTTCCTATTTATAGTGAAGCAGGAGTTGGTTATTCGCTTGTAGATGGTTATCGTTTGCCGCCTGTAATGTTTACGAAAGAAGAAGCCGGAAGTTTTGTGGCAGCGGAAAAATTAATGCAGAAATTTACTGACGAAAACCTAGGAAAACATTTCCAGTCGGCTATGTTTAAAGTCAAATCTGTTTTGCGTGGTACGGAAAAAGATTGGGTAGAATCCATAGAATCCAAAATTCGTATATCGGGTCGAAACGAAGATTTGAAAGGACATTCACCCGACGTATTGGAAATATTATTTGATAGTATAGCGCAGAAATTTCAAATTAAAATTATGTACCAATCGGTGGAATCTGATTTGCCTTCCGAGCGTTTAGTCGAACCAGTTGGACTGTATCACGAACATCAAAATTGGTATATTTTGGCGTATTGTCATTGGCGAAAAGATTATCGAAATTTCCGTTCGGATCGCGTTTTGAAAATTGATAAAACCAATTTTCCATTTGAAATAGAACATTTGGAATTAGAATATTATCTGAAAAAACCGGAAAAAAGGGGAGAGGAAGTAATTCGCATTTTGATAGATAGAAAAGTGGCTCGTTACGTAGAAAATGATCGAAAATATTATGGTTTTGTTTCAGAAATCAAGAATAAGGATAAAGTAGAATTGATTTTTGAAGGAAATTATAAAGAAAACGGAATGGGAAGATGGTTTTTAATGTTTGCAGATTGCGCAGAAATTCTCGAACCGGAAGGATTTAAAATTCATGTGAAAGAATTATTGGAGAAAGCCAAATTGAATTTGAAATGAATAAAAAAAACTTTGACAAAGCTTAAACCTTGTCAAAGTCAAAATTCGTTTAAAATAGAAAATTATCTCTCCCAGAAAAACGGAGGCTGGATACCCAATGCTCTCAGGTAAACTCCACCTTGGCCACGATGGTGGATTTCATTATCAATGAAATATTGAATATTGTAAATAACTGGATATTTGTATTGACCAAAAAGATTGACTTCTTCATGAAAACGCTCTGCTGAGATTTTCCCAAATAATTCATTGATTTTTTCAGTTGATTCGTCCCAAGCTTTTAGTAAATCAGCTTTGGTTTTTAATTCTTTTCTTTCTTCGTCAAACTCAACGGGTTCATCAGAAACCATTTGTGTCAATCCGGGAACCGCAATGGCTAAAAATTCTTTTATCAAATCCGAAAACGGACGCATGCCGCCGATAGAGAATTCAAATAATTCTTTTTCAGGAAAAGCTTCTATAAATCTTCTTGTCAGATTTCTATGCCCTTGCCAGTGAGCCAATAGTTCTTCGGATGTCATGATAGGTTTTGTAATGCTCATAATTTTTATTTTTTTGATTAATAATTAATTCTGAAACAAAATTAAAGGCAGGAAGTGACAGCAGTGTGTCAGCAGGAAATTTATAATTTCTAAAAGGAACGTTTGTAAATAATGTAATCGGCAAGAATCGGTTCGATTCCGGATTCTCTGAAAATCATCATCAATTGTCCGCGATGATAAGTTGAATGATTAATGATGTGAAATAAAATATCTTCGATTGTATTTTCAAAAGAATCTCCGGTTGAAGTTTTGTATTTTACTGTTTGTTTGATATCAATTTTGTCCAAAATAAAAAGAGTTTTTTTATAATTGGTTTCATTTATATTTTCCAATTCCTCAACAGAATGTATTTCCCAAACACCAAAGGATTTATCATTTAAAATCCGGCTGTTCCAAACCTGATGCGCATTTAAAGTATGGTTGATCAATTGAAAAGTTCTCTCAGGAAGAACGGATTGATTTTCAATTATTTTCGCAATCATTTCCCGGTTGAAATGAAAAGTATAATCAAATAACTCAGGAAATTTTGACAACATAAATAATTCGTTTTATCATGTAAAACACATTCTCAAAATGAATTTAGAAACCCTGTGATTTGTATTTTTCGATAGCTGCTTT
>CALLXZ010000291.1 GCA_937875605.1 uncultured Moheibacter sp. | reverse complement strand
CCGCTTCCGGTAAGTCCCATGATCAGCCCGATTAAAAGAGCCCCAATATATCCTATAATTTCTATTAAACTCATTGTTCATCTGTGATCATCGTGAGTTCGAGCCAACGCATTTCTTTCTCGTCCAACTCCATCACGACCTCTTCCAAATGTAAACTAATTTTCTGAATCGACTCAAAATCCAAATTTGAATTTGATAATTCCTGTGTCAATTTTTCTTTCAATTCCTGCAATTTCGGAATCTTATTATCCAATTCTTCTAATTCTTTTTTTTCTTTAAAACTCATTTTCTTTACCGCAGCATTAGAAACTTCCTGTACTATCTCAACCGATTTTTCCTGCATTTTCTTTTCGCCTTCCGATTCTTTCTGCGTCAGAAAATATTCAGTATAATTTCCTAAAAACCAATTGATTTTTCCATAACCTTCAAACACCATCATTTCGTCAACTACTTTGTCCATAAAATAACGGTCATGACTGACGATGAGCAGACATCCTTGAAAATCATTCAGAAAATTTTCCAAAACCGTCAAAGTGGGTAAATCCAAATCATTGGTCGGCTCATCCAGAATTAAAAAATTAGGATTTTGAAACAAAACCGAAAGCAATTGCAAACGTTTTTTCTCGCCACCACTTAATTTTGAAATGGGTGTATATTGCTGTTCCGGACTGAAAAGAAACATTTCCATAAACTGCGAAGCGGAAATTTGTTTTCCGTTAGAAAGCGGAAAAGATTCGGCTAATTCTTTTACAAAATCAATCGCGCGTTGATCCTCTTTGTACTGAATTCCATCTTGTTTAAAATGTCCGATTTTCAGGGTTTCACCAATTTCTATTTCGCCGGAATCAACCGTTTCTACTCCTTCTATAATTTTCAGGAAAGTTGTTTTTCCGACTCCGTTTTTACCGATAATTCCGATTTTATTTCCCCTTCCGAAAAAATGCGAAAATTTATCCAGAATAATTTTCTCTCCAAACGATTTGGAAACCTCTTTCATCTCAATGATCTTTTTCCCCAAACGGGTCATCTGCATATCGAGTTTGACTTCACTTTTGTCGATTTTCTGATGCGCTTTTTCTTTGGTATCATAAAAATCATCAATCCGGCTTTTGGATTTTGTGGTTCGGGCTTTGGGTTGACGACGCATCCATTCAAGTTCTTTCCTGTAAAGGTTTTGCGCTTTTCCAATTTCAGCCGTTTGATTTTCGATTCGGATGGCTTTATTGGTCACGTATGTTTCATAATCTCCATTGTGAACATAAGTTTGACCGCCTTCCAATTCAATTATTTTTGTACAAATTGCATCCAGAAAATAACGGTCATGTGTCACCAAAATCATGGTTTTATTTTCTTTGTTAAGAAAAAATTCGAGCCATTCGACCATTTCGATGTCGAGGTGATTGGTGGGCTCATCCAGAACCAACAATAAATGACCGGATTCCAAACTTATATCAATCAAAAATTTAGCAAGTGAAATTCTTTTTCGCTGACCGCCGGAAAGGCTTCCTATTTTTTGGTCAAGAAAATCAATTTTCAATTTGGACAAAATTTCCTGAATCACAGATTCCACTATCCAAGCATCCAATTGGTTCATTTGCTCCATCAAATCCATGAGTTTCGGATTCGAAGAATCGTTATTCATCAAGTCTTCGTACTGACGAATGACATCTAAAATGGAATTCGAATGATTAAATATATAATCGCCGGCTGTCAAAGATTCATTAAAATCATCGGATTGTTCAAACAATAAAACTTTCACGTCTTTGTTCAGAAGAACTTCACCTGAATCGGACGTTTCTTTTCCTGCCAGAATTTTTAAAAGTGTGGATTTTCCGCTTCCGTTTTTGGCTACCAATGCGATTTGATCGCCTTCGTTGACGTGAAAAGTTACTTCGCTAAAAAGCGTACGAATTCCATAGGATTTGGCAAGATTATTTGCCGAGAGATAATTCATCTTTGCGTTGTTATTCGTTGCAAATATAATCAATTAGCCCTGTATAGAATTGAAACTTAAAGGAGCTGAACCGACTTTGTAATTTATTGACGGTTTTTGTATAAATTAGTTGCACTAAAAAACAAAACCATGGAAGCATTTAAAGGAATCGGGCTTTTACTTTTCCGTCTGTTTATGGGCGGACGAATTTTTCTGGGCGTTTGGGACAACGTCGTGAGTTCAGAAAAAATGACGGAATTCGCAACATTTTTAGATGGATTTGGGGTTCCTTATCCCACGCTGTCGGCGCCGCTTTCTGTGTATGCGCAATTGATCTGCGGACTTTTAATCGTGATGGGACTTCAAACAAGATTTGTTGCTTTTCTGATGATGATTAACTTTATGGTTGCCTTTTTCGTAGTGGATAGACATTTGACCATGGAAGAAATGACACCGGCTTTGGCTATGCTTTTTGGAAGTTTTCTTTTAATTTTTGAAGGCGCGGGAAGATTTAGTTTGGATGAGGTTTTTGATAGAAAAAGAGAAGATTAAATTTAAGAAATTATACGTATGAACGCTTGGTTAGAATCATTAGAAGAACTTTTTGATAAAACTTATTTAGACGAATTTGATGAAATTTATTATTTGAATTCCACAAAAATGGTGGATAAATCAGTCATTGAAAAAGCTTCTTCTGATCAAAAATTAAAGGATTTCTTAGTGAAAAATGAATCCGATTCCCATGAGGATTTGTTGGATTTCTTTTTATTGGTCAATGATGAATCGCAAACGATTATCGCCATTTACAGTCCATTTGATTTGATGGAAGAGGAAAATGTTTTTATTTCCCTTTCAAATATCGAAGAAGATTTCAGTGATTTGGAGAGTATTGAATTGGTGAAGTGATGAAAG
>CALLXZ010000290.1 GCA_937875605.1 uncultured Moheibacter sp. | reverse complement strand
CATCGGTTCGTAATTTGGAGAAAATAGAAGATGCTTTGGATGCTTTGCAATCGGGTGGTTCGACCAACGGTGCAGGCGGAATCGAAATGGCGTATAAAATAGCACGTGAAAATTTCATTGAAGATGGAAATAACCGTGTGATTTTAGCAACGGACGGCGATTTTAATGTGGGCAATACTTCGGACAGTGGATTGTTGGATTTGGTACAAAAAGAAGCAAAATCAAAGGTTTTCTTAACGATTTGTGGATTTGGAATGGGAAATTACAACGACCAAATGATGGAATTGATTTCCAATAAAGGAAACGGAAATTATTTTTACATCGACAATTGGGGTGAAGCCCAAAAAGTATTTAAAAAGGAATTGACTGCGAATTTGTTTACCATTGCAAAAGACGTAAAAATTCAGGTAGAATTTAATCCCAATACGGTGGAAGAATATCGTTTGATCGGTTATGAAAACCGTTTGATGAACAATGAAGATTTCAACGATGATACCAAAGATGCAGGGGAACTGGGAGCGGGACACAATGTAACGGCGATTTATGAAATCGTTCCAAAAGGCGGAAAATCAAATGCAGGAAAGGTTGATCCGTTAAAATATCAAAAAACTTCAACCGGAAATAATTCGTCCGATTTGGTTACATTGAAATTACGTTATAAACCGATTGATTCTGAAACGAGCAAATTGATTACCCAAATTGTAAAAACTTCCGATTTTAAAAACTGGAGTTCGGCAAGTCAAGACCAACAATTCGTAGGAGCCGTAGCCGGATTTGGACTATTGCTACGCGATTCGAAATTTGCAAAAGATTACACCTATTCAGATGTGTTGAATTGGGCAAAAGGCGGAATGGAAAATGACGAGGAAGGCTATCGTTCAGAATTTGTGAGTTTGGTACGAAAAGCAGAAGATTTGTAAAAGTATAAAGTCTTTAAGGATTTTCTAAATTTTTAGTGTTTTGAAACGGCTGAATTTGTTCAGCCGTTTTTTATTTGTAACAATTTAGTGAATAACAAATACGAATTGCTAAATTTGGGAATCAACAAATCAAACAATATGAAAATCACACAAATTTTTTTGATGGCTTTCGTGGTTTTTACATTTTGGAACTGTAAAGACAAAACTGAAACTTCATCTAAACATTACACTGCTGAAGAAATGAAAGACAATCCCCTTGTGCAGGAAAGCACACTGCCTTATTTCGCACCCGATTTTACCAAAATAAAAGATGAACATTTCCAACCCGCTTTGGATTATGCTTTTCAAGTAGAAATGGAAGCGACGGAGAGAATAGCCAATAGTCCGGATGCGCCAACCCTTGAAAATACCTTGGTAGAAATGGAAAAAGCACATGAACTGATGGATCGTATTTCCAATGTTTTTTATGCTTTAACGGGAGCTCATACCAACGAAACGCTGAAGAAATTAGAGGCCGATATGGCACCGAGATTTGCTGCTCATTCGGACAATATCTTGTTGAATGCTAAACTTTTTCAACGCATTAAATCCCTTTATGATAAACGTGCCGAATTAGGATTGCAGGGAGAAGACCTGAAATTATTAGAAGTAAAATACCAAGATTTTATAAAAGCAGGCGCTAATTTGACGGAAGAAGACAAGAAAACTTTGAAGGAAGTAAATGGGAAATTGGCAACGCTGGAAAATCAATTTGGACAAACTTTGTTGGAAGCGACCAATAATTCGGCTTTCATCGTAAGAGACACTGCGAAATTGATAGGGTTAACTTCCGGTGAAATAAATTCACTGAAAGTAGAAGGAAAAACCGAATGGAAAATTCCAATTCAAAATACAACGCAGCAACCTTTGGCACAATCCATTCAAGATCGTCAAACACGTGAAAACTTATTTAAAAAAGCATGGGGAAGAACGGATGGTGGAAATTATTCCACGCTGGACATGATAAAAGAAATCGTGCGTTTACGCATCGAAAAAGCTAATTTGTTGGGTTATCCTTCTTATGCAGCTTGGAATTTGCAGGACACGATGGTTAAAAACACCGATACGGTCGATGATTTCTTTGCACAATTGGTGCCGGGAACCGTAAAGGCAGCAGGAGAAGAAGCAAAGGTTTTACAGGAAAAAATAAAAGCTGAAGGAAATGATTTTGAATTAAAACCTTGGGACTGGACTTTTTATGCAGAGCAAGTTCGAAAAGAAAAATATGATTTGGATGAAGGGCAATTGAAACCTTACTTCGAATTAAAAAATGTATTGGAAAAAGGCGTTTTTTATTCGGCTACCCAATTATATGGCATCACGTTCAAACAAAGAACCGACATTCCGACTTATCATCCGGACGTTTTGGTATACGAACTTTTTGAAGAAGACGGAACGCCGCTTGGTTTATTCTATGGTGATTTCTTTAAAAGAGAAAGCAAAAGAGGAGGAGCGTGGATGAGTAATTTCGTGACACAATCTCATCTTTTGAATAAAAAACCGGTGATCTTCAATGTTTGTAATTACACTAAACCTGCGGCGGGAGAACCGGCCTTATTGACCTATGACGAGGTAGAAACTTTGTTTCACGAATTCGGGCATTCGCTTCATGGATTTTTTGCCAATCAAAAATATCCATCTATTTCGGGAACTTCGGTTGCGAGAGATTTTGTGGAATATCCATCTCAGGCAAATGAGCATTGGACACTTCATCCGGAAGTCTTGAAAAATTACGCACTTCATTATAAAACAGGAGCGCAAATTCCACAATCCTTATTGGATAAATTGGAAAATGCCTCCAAATTCAATCAGGGATTTGCCTTTGGAGAGACTTTATCAGCCGCAGTTTTGGATTTCAATTTTCATACATTAGCCGTTTTGGAAAAAGGATTTAATGTGAATAATTTTGAAAAAGAATCCTTAACAGAAGACAATCTTTGGATGGAAAATGTACCTCCGAGATATCGTGCTACTTATTTCAACCATGTTTTTGGTGGCGGATATGCCGCGAGTTATTATGCTTATTTATGGACCGAAATGTTAGCATTGGATACCGGAAAATGGTTTGATGAAAAAGGAGGTTTGAACCGAGCAAACGGACAACGCTACCGTGATATGATTCTTTCCAAAGGAAATACACTTGATTATAAAGAAGCTTACAAAGCTTTCAGAGGAAGTGATCCATCCGTTTCAGCGATTTTGGAGAGTAAAGGATTTAGGTAATTGTTTGATATTCAACTAATATTAGTCTTTCAAGTAAATTATTACCTGAAAGACTAATTCTTTTTTGGATATGATAAACTTTTGTTAAAAAATTGGCTTGCCGTTAATTTTCTCATAATTTAGACTTCTTTTTTAACACATTTTGGGGGGAATGCTAAAACACAAAACTTCTGTATTGTTTGTGAATTCAAACGGTAAAGACAGAAAAACGATTCAGATACCAACAACAATTTTGTTGAATTGGAAGAAATATTTGATTTCTGCCATCGTACTTTTCGGTATTTTCGGATTGATCATCGGATTTTTCATCTACGAGCATACAAGTCATTATTATACAACAATTTATAAAGAAAGATTGGTTCGGGCTAATCAGATAAAAAATGCCATCGACATAGAAAAGGCAAAATCTTCTTTTCAGTCCATTGATGAAAGTATGTTGCGGATCAACCAATTTATGGCGGAACGAGGATTGGAGCCCCTTTCACTTGTAAGTGCAGGTGGTCCGATGGAATTTGAGATAACGGACATAAACGAAATAGCGGCTTATTATGCGACAGACATACAGAAATTGGAAGATTTGATTCAGGAAGTTCCGATCGGAAAACCGCATTTCGGAGAGCAGACGTCCGGATTTGGTTATCGGAAAAATCCGTTTGGTGGAAATGCAGTTGAAACTCACAAAGGACTGGATTTCCGTGGAGAAGAAGGTTCGCCTATTCGTGTAACGGCAGAAGGAAAAGTCGTTTTTGCCGGACAGAAAGGCGGATATGGAAACTGTGTCATCATCAAGCATGAAAATGATTTAAAAACTTTATATGGTCATTTATCAGAGATAAATGTAAAGGACGGTCAGTCTGTCATTTTAGGACAAATTATCGGAAAGTTAGGAAGTACGGGCAGAAGTACCGGCCCGCATTTGCACTATGAAATACTTCACAAAGAAGAAAAAATTGATCCTCAGAAATTTTTAAACCTATAAGCTATGTTCAATAAATCTACTACGAAAGAAAAGTCCAAAAATCTAAGTAATTTACCGATTGATACCGTTATTGCGGACGGAATTGTCATCATTGGAAATATCATAGGGAAAGGTGCAATACGGATTGATGGAAAAGTTGAAGGAAACGTAGAACTTGATAAAGGCGTTATACTTGGCGAAAAAGCTGAAATCATAGGTAGGATTAAAAGTTCGGAAGTGGTGGTTTACGGAAAACTAACGGGTGATTTGGAGTGCAAAGAACTTCACATAAAAGAAACCGGAAAAATTGATGGAAATATGGTGGTAAATTGTTTTTCAGTAGAAATGGGAGGAAAGTATAATGGAAATCTGAAAATGACTTCCAACGAAATTCAGTTAAATGAAAAACCAGCTGTTTCGAAACAGCTGGTTGTAGAATAGTTTTTATGTAATTTTCGAATTAAACTCGCAAATCCGAACCGATTTCCAATAAAATCAATTCTTTTCCTTTTGAAGTAAAAAAATCTTTTGCTTTCTGATGGTCAATTTTAATTGGTGGAAACGTATCAAAATGATACCCTAAAACTTTATTGCACTGAACAAAATCACTTGCAAAACAAACATCTTCAAATCCCATCGTAAAATGGTCACCTACGGGAAAAACCGCTAAATCCAATTGTCCGATTGTTTCCGTAATTAATTTCATTTCGTAGGTCAAAGCTGTATCACCTGCGATGTAAATTCTTTTTCCTTCTGATTCTATGACATATCCGTTTGGATTTCCGCCGTAGCTTCCATCTGCAAACGAACTGGAGTGAAAGGCAATGGTCGATTTTATTTTAATTCCATCTGTTTCGAATTTTCCGCCCGTATTCATCCCGATAGTTTTAAAACCTTTTTTATCATAATAATAGGAAATTTCCGCATTGCAGATGATGGTAGCGCCGTTTCGTTCCGCGATTGTTTCCACGTCCAGAACATGATCTTGGTGTGCATGTGTAAGCAAAATATAATCGGCTTTTAGTTCCTCTAAATTGATATGCTTCGCTAATTTATTTCCTGAAATAAAAGGATCAACTATGATCTGTTTTCCATTCGTTTCAATTCCTAAGCTGGCGTGTCCTAAATAGATTATTTTCATTTCTTGTACATTTAAAAAATTAATCCAAATCCTAAAAATAAAGAAAAAGCCAACGTCAGCAAA
>CALLXZ010000289.1 GCA_937875605.1 uncultured Moheibacter sp. | reverse complement strand
CTTAATTTAAAGCTATGTCAGAAGATATTTTCAAAAAAATCATTTCGCACGCCAAAGAGTACGGATTCATCTTTCAATCCAGTGAGATTTATGACGGACTTTCTGCCGTTTACGATTATGGACAAAACGGTGCCGAACTCAAAAATAACATCAAACAATATTGGTGGAAAGCGATGGTTCAGATGAATGAAAATATCGTTGGTATCGATTCTGCAATCTTTATGCATCCGACAATCTGGAAAGCTTCCGGTCATGTCGATGCTTTTAATGATCCTTTGATCGATAACAAAGATTCTAAAAAACGATACAGAGCAGATGTTTTGATTGAGGATTATTGTGCCAAAATCGAAGCCAAAATCGATAAAGAAGTGGAGAAAGCAGCAAAACGTTTTGGTGAAAGTTTTGACAAAGCTCAATTCGTTTCTACAAACGCTCGGGTGATTGAATACCAACAAAAAATAGATGCAATTCTAAGCCGAATGGCGAAATCGCTCGAAACTGAAAATCTGGCAGACGTAAAAGCTTTGATTGAAGAATTGGAAATTGCGGATCCGCTTACCGGTTCTAAAAACTGGACAGAAGTACGTCAGTTCAACTTGATGTTCGGAACGAAATTAGGCGCAACAGCTGAAGCAGCGATGGATTTGTATTTGCGTCCGGAAACGGCTCAGGGTATTTTTGTGAATTTCTTAAATGTTCAGAAAACAGGACGAATGAAAATTCCGTTCGGGATTGCCCAAATCGGAAAAGCATTCCGAAATGAAATAGTCGCAAGACAATTTATCTTCCGTATGCGTGAATTTGAACAAATGGAAATGCAATTCTTTGTACAACCCGGCTCTGAATTGGAATGGTACGAAAAATGGAAAGAAACCCGTTTGAAATGGCATAAAGCACTTGGATTAGGGGAAGAAAATTATCGTTTCCACGACCATGAAAAATTAGCGCATTATGCCAATGCTGCAGCTGATATCGAATTCAAATTCCCGTTTGGATTTAAAGAATTAGAAGGAATTCATTCGAGAACCGATTTTGATTTGAGTTCGCATGAAAAATATTCCAGTAAAAAATTACAATATTTCGATAATGAGTTGAACCAACATTATGTTCCTTACGTAGTTGAAACTTCGGTTGGTTTGGACAGATTATTTTTAGCAATTTTCTCCAATTCACTGAAAGATGAACAATTGGAAGACGGAAGCGAACGCACAGTCTTGAGTTTACCCCCGGCTTTG
>CALLXZ010000288.1 GCA_937875605.1 uncultured Moheibacter sp. | reverse complement strand
GCGGAGAAAGAGGGATTCGAACCCCCGGAGGTGTTACCCTCAACAGTTTTCAAGACTGCCGCAATCGACCACTCTGCCATTTCTCCATAAGGAACAAAAATCAGTTCCCTATTTTGTGGGTGCAAATATATAGTATTTTACATCAAATCTGCAAACCTAAATCGAAATTTCTACCGTGGAAACCAATAAGTCTTCCAAATTTTCTTTTCTACGAATCAGATAATCTTCATTTCCAACCCATAAGACTTCTGCCGGTTTGAACCGGGAATTATAATTCGAAGCCATCGAAAAACAATAAGCACCTGCATTTAGAAAACACAATACATCTCCTTCATGGATTTCTGAAATCTTCCGGTTCGAACCAAACGTATCCGTTTCACAGATGTAACCTACAACGGTATAGTAGCGAGGTCGTCCTTCCGGATTTGAGATATTGATAATTTCATGATGTGCATTATAAAACATCGGGCGGATTAAGTGATTAAATCCACTGTCCACACTCGCAAAAACCGTAGAAGTCGTTTGTTTGATCACGTTTACTGAAGCTAAGAAGAAACCTGACTGACTGACCAGGTATTTTCCAGGTTCAAACATCAGCGTCAGTTCCTTTTTGTATTTATCTGCAAAACGGTTAAAACGATGCCCCAAACGTTCGCCAAGGTATTCGATGTCCGTTTCATCGGCTCCCTGATAATATGGAACTTTAAATCCGCTTCCAAAATCCAGATACTCCAGGTCTTTCAGTTCCGCAGCCACATCAAACAAAATTTCTGCACCCTGCAGAAACACATCCACATCCAAAATGTCCGACCCCGTATGCATATGTAGTCCATTTACTCTCAGTCCCGTATTTTCAATCACCCTTTTTGCAAGCGGAAACTGATGGATGGAAATTCCAAATTTCGAATCAATGTGCCCTACCGAAATATTTTCATTTCCTCCCGCCATGATATGCGGATTGATGCGGATACACACCGGATAGCCCGGAAACTCCTGCCCGAATCGCTCCAAAATGGTCAGGTTGTCAATGTTAATTTTCAATCCCAAATCAACCGCCTGTTTGATTTCCTCAAACGACACGCCGTTCGGAGTATAGATGATTTCTTGGTTTTCAAAACCCGCTTTCAGTCCCAACTCCGCTTCCTGAATTGAAACCGTATCCAAACCTGCACCCAGACTTTTAAAATATTTCAGAATATTCAGATTCGTATTGGCCTTGCAGGCATAATTCAACTTCACCTTCTTGACAGACGAAAAAGCATTCAGCATTCGCTCATATTGAACACCCATTACCTCCGCGTCGTACACATAAAGAGGTGTACCGTACTTTTCGGCCATTTGTAGCAGCCGTTGTCTGTCAAAATTCATTTTATCTAAAAAATTTAAGTGAACCGCAAAAATAGCAATTTCCATCTATCCACCTCAACCTTTTACACCTAACTTCCTCTTCCTCCTTTTTCCTTTTTCTACAATAAATCCATCCCTACACCCTACATCCATCATCTCCCATTTTCCAATTTGTTGTCCCCGCTGTGCCTGACGAGCTTCACTTCGGTGCAACATTGCATTTTGCACTGTTCTCTCTCCGTTTCATTCGGCCTCATATCTCTGAAACAAATAAGAGACTCAATACCATTTCTGTATCGCTCTTTTAAAAATTTCCTTGAAAGATGAATGAAGAAATCAAAAATTTTTAAACTAACAATTCATTTTCAAACATTATAAAATACTTATCATCAAATAATGATCTCATAAAATATAATTTTAACGATTACAAACGTTTATTTATCATTTTAGGAATTCCGTATACTTTTGAGACGTGTCAATATAGCAAAACGTTTTATCAAAACCACCCTCTAAAATCAAAACTTAAATCTTTTATTTCATTCAATAATTCTTCAAAAACCTCCTCAACCGAAACGACCGAATCGATCAGCGAAGCCACCTGCCCTATTTCCAGTTCGCCTTCTGTTAAATCACCTTCAAACATTCCTTTTTTCGCACGAGCTCTTCCCAAAAGTGAAATCAAGTCTTCTCTAGTTGCACATTTTTGATACGCCTCTTTTACTTCTTCATAAAATTGATTCTTGATCAAACGCACCGGAGCCAGTTCTTTTAAAGTGAGTTCCGTTCCGCCTTCTTGTGTATCGACAATGGTTTCTTTAAATAAATTATGAGCAGAAGATTCATAAGTTGCAGCAAATCGGGAACCGATCTGAATTCCTTCTGCTCCCAAAATCATTGCTGCTATGATTTGCCTACCGGTAGCTATTCCGCCTGCCGCAATCAGCGGAATCTGAATTTTTCTTCGCACATCCGGAATCAGACAAAAAGTCGTAGTCTCATCCCTGCCATTATGTCCGCCAGCCTCAAAGCCTTCCGCCACCACAGCATCAACTCCTGCTTCCTGCGCTTTCAAAGCAAATTTTGCACTGCTTACTACGTGAACAACCGTAATTCCCTCTTTTTTAAGAATTTCTGTCCAGGTTTTAGGATTTCCGGCAGAAGTAAAAACAATTGGAATTTTGTATTCTATAACGGTTTCGATGTGTTTTTCAATATCTGGATACAACATCGGAAGGTTTACGCCAAAAGGTTTGTCAGTTGCCCTTTTGCATTTTAAAATATGTTCTTTTAACACATCCGGATACATACTTCCTGCTCCAAGCAAACCCAAGCCTCCCTGATTACTCACTGCAGAAGCCAGTTTCCATCCACTGTTCCAAATCATTCCTGCCTGCACAATTGGATATTTAACTTTGAATAAATTACTTACTTTATTTGTCATTTTTTTCGATACATTTGCCCAAAAATATAAAATTTAGAATCAAAATATGACATCCTTTTTTTTGGCAGATTTTTTGATTCGGGAAAACGACCCTGATGAAGTATTCGGGTAATTTAAAAAATTTAGTGAATAACATACTTAATAAAGTTTAGAATATGTATTGGACTTTGGAATTGGCATCTTATTTAAGCGATGCGCCCTGGCCGGCTACGAAAGATGAATTGATCGACTACGCAATCCGTACCGGTGCACCGCTGGAAGTGGTGGAAAACCTACAATCAATTGAAGATGAAGGCGATTCTTACGAAAGTATAGAAGAAATATGGTCTGACTATCCTACGGATGATGATTTCCTATGGAACGAAGACGAATATTAAAAAATGAAAGCCCGAAATAGGGCTTTTTTAATTTTAAATTGAAATAACAAACCTTTTCATTGACGTATAGTTTTCCATACGGCTAAGCCGTTTCGTCCTTGATGAAAAAAATGAATTATGAGTATTATTGAAAAAGTATTAAAAGGTTTTTTAGGCGATAAAAATCAAAAAGATGTAAAAGAATTACAGAAATATGCCGAAAAAGCTTTAGAGGCTGAAAAAAAGATTGAAAACCTTTCGCATGATGAATTAAGGGCTAAATCAGTTGAATTTAAAACCAAATTAGCGGAAGCAACGCAGTCACAGAAAAACGAAATTGCCGAACTGAAGTCAAAAGCCGAATCCGTCGAAAATTTTGATGAGAAAGAAGGTATTTTTGAACAGATCGACCGGATTAATAAAGAAGCTTACGAAATCGAAGAAAAAATCCTGATGGACATTCTTCCGGAAGCCTTTGCTGTTGTAAAAGAAACCGCAAAACGTTTTGTAAGTAATCCTGAAATCGAAGTAACCGCTACGCCGTTTGACCGCGAAATTTCCGCTACCAAACCCTATGTGGAAGTCGTTGGTGAAGAAAAAGTAATCTGGAAAAACTCATGGGACGCAGCTGGAAAAGAAGTAGTTTGGGATATGGTTCACTACACGGTTCAGTTAATCGGTGGAACGGCTCTTCACCAGGGTAAAATTGCCGAAATGCAAACCGGTGAAGGTAAAACACTCGTTGCAACACTTCCTGTTTACTTAAATGCTTTGACAGGACGCGGTGTCCATTTAGTAACGGTCAATGATTATCTTGCCAAACGTGACTCGGCTTGGATGGCTCCTATTTTTGAATTCCATGGATTACGTGTCGATTGTATTGATCATCACCAACCGAATTCCGAAGGCAGAAAAAAAGCCTATAAAGCAGATATTGTTTACGGAACAAATAACGAATTTGGTTTTGATTATTTACGTGACAACATGGCCAATACACCGGAAGGTTTGGTTCAACGTGAGTTGAATTTTGCCATTGTCGATGAGGTCGATTCCGTATTGATTGATGATGCGAGAACGCCTTTGATCATTTCCGGTCCTGTTCCGCAAGGAGATCGTCAGGAATTTGACGCCTTAAAACCAAAAATTGAAAAATTATTCAACGTTCAGCGTGAGGAATTAGGAAAAACCTTAAACGTTGCCAAAAAATTATTTGAAGAAGGAAATAAAAAAGAAGGTGGATTTAATTTGTATCAGGTTTTCCGTGGATTGCCGAAATATAAACCTTTGATTAAATTTTTAAGTCAAGAAGGAATACGTACGCAATTGCAAAAAACTGAAGGACATTACATCGCGGACAACAACCGTGAAATGCCAGAGGTCGATCAGCATTTGTATTTCGTGATTGATGAAAAAAACAATCAGGTAGATTTGACCGATAAAGGAATTGAATATATGTCACAAGGTATGGAAGATCCGAATTTCTTCATTTTACCGGATGTGGCAACAAAAATTGGTGAGATCGAATCGAAAAATCTTCCAAAAGAAGAAGAATATGAATTGAAAGAAGAATTCTTCCGTGAATTCTCCATCAAATCGGAACGAATCCATACGCTGACGCAATTGTTAAAAGCCTATACCCTATTTGAAAAAGACAACGAATATGTGGTAATGGAAGGTCAGGTAAAAATCGTGGACGAACAAACTGGTCGTATCATGGACGGTCGTCGTTATTCGGACGGATTGCACCAAGCAATTGAAGCAAAAGAAAATGTAAAGATAGAAGCGGCAACGCAAACTTTTGCAACGGTAACGCTTCAGAACTATTTCCGTATGTACAACAAATTGGCCGGGATGACCGGAACAGCGGAAACGGAAGCGGGTGAATTCTGGGAAATCTACAAATTGGATGTAGTAGCCATTCCAACCAATCGACCGATTTCAAGAAACGATTTACAAGACAAAGTATATAAAACGAACCGTGAAAAGTTCAACGCAGTAATCGAAGACGTTGTCGATTTGGCAGAAAACCAAAAACGTCCTGTACTTGTGGGCACGACCAATGTAGAAACTTCGGAATTATTAAGCCGTGCTTTGCAATTGCGTAAAATTCCACATAACGTATTGAATGCAAAATTGCACAAAAAAGAAGCGGATATCGTAACGGAAGCAGGTCGTCCGGGAGTCGTAACCATCGCCACCAATATGGCAGGTCGTGGTACCGATATCAAATTAACACAGGAAGTAAAAGAAGCCGGAGGTTTAGCCATCATCGGTACAGAAAGACATGATTCCCGCCGTGTAGACAGACAGTTAAGAGGTCGTTCCGGTCGTCAGGGAGATCCGGGAAGTTCGTTGTTTTATGTTTCGCTGGAAGATAATTTGATGCGTTTGTTTGGTTCGGAAAGAATTTCCAAACTGATGGACCGCATGGGACACAAAGACGGGGACATGATCCAGCATTCGATGATTTCAAAATCCATCGAACGTGCTCAGAGAAAAGTAGAAGAAAATAACTTCGGAATCCGTAAACGTTTGTTGGAATATGATGATGTGATGAACAAACAACGGGAAGTGATTTACCGAAGAAGAAAAAATGCACTTTTCGGAGAACGTTTGGATGTGGACATCGCTAATATGATTTATGATACGGCAGCATCCATCGTCAGCGAAGCAAAAAACAATGAGAATTACAAACAATTGGAATTTGATTTGATCAAATATTTCACGATGGATACGCCCGTGACGGAAAGTGAATTCAAATCTACTTCCACACGTGACTTGGTAGAAAAAGTCTATAAAGCTGCATTGACAGACTATCAACGACATATAGATATGCAAGCTGAAAAAGCATTTCCGCTGATTGCACATATTTATGAAAATCCTTCCAATCAATTTACCCGTATTCAGGTTCCTTTTTCAGACGGTATAAAAACCATGATGGTGGTAACCGATATGAAAGAGTCTTATGAATCCAAAGGTAAAAAACTGGTAAAAGATTTTGAAAAAGGAATCGTTTTGAGCTTAATTGACGAACATTGGAAAGAACATTTACGCGATGTGGATGATTTACGCCGTTCGGTTCAGAATGCGGTTTACGAACAAAAAGATCCATTGGTAATTTACAAACAGGAATCTTTTAATGTATTTCAACGAATGCTGGACAGAGTGAACAAGGAAATCATTTCTTTCTTATTCAAAGGAGAAATTCCTACGCCCGATCCGGAACAAATCCAGCAGGCACGCCAGCAACCAGTAAAACAAGAAAAAGTGGAAACGAACCGAGGAGCGGATGAAAGCTCTTCGTCTTCTTCCGGAAATAATAACGGTTATTACAGCAATTCCACTTCGACTTCAAATGCTCCGGCTCAAAGACCGGAAGTTACAGCGCCAAGAAATGTGGTGAAAATTCTTCCTAACGATAAAGTAGCTATCCGGAACGTTACAACAGGTGAAAAACAGGAAATGAAATTCAAAATCGCCAAACCTATGATCGAAAGCGGCGAATGGGTTTTAGTAGAGAATTAAGATTTTAAATATCTTCAAATAAAAAACGGATGTCTGAAAAGATGTCCGTTTTTTTGTGGTTTCAATTTTGTATTGAGAGTTGTATATTTGTAATTATTATAAAAGTGATGACAAAACTTGATGTAAAACATTATCTTGGCATTTACAAACTTAGACAGGAAATGCAAGAAGAAGGGATTACTAATCCAAGTGAAGAAGTAAAAAAATTCACAAAAGATCTTGTTGAAAAATTATCAAAAATGAAATTAGATGAAGAAATTATTTTAGAAAGAAATTCTTTTTACGACTCTCAAAGAAAATTAATAATTGAATTCCCTTTGTAATAAAATCATAATTCCTTTAATACCTCAAGATTAAAAACAAGGAAAGCTCAAAATGATTTGAGTTATTTTATTTCAATAGATGTAAACGAAAATGTAAATCGATTTTTAAAATTTGCTTTGTCTGCAACCTGGAAATATTTATTTAAACATAATTAAAATACAAAAAGGGAAGCCATTATTCAGCTTCCCTTTTAGGTTGATAATTAAATAAA
>CALLXZ010000287.1 GCA_937875605.1 uncultured Moheibacter sp. | reverse complement strand
AATACGAAGCCGTGCAGGCAAGACCTATGCCGGGAAGAAATTTCCACTTTTTCATCAACATTAAAATTTAAACAAAATGAAATCGAAGATTCACAAACACAAACAACAAATAAATATGACTGTGCGTAATAAATTTAATTTATACTTAATTTTTGCCATTTCTCTTTTCATTTTCTCATGTAACAGTGATGACAACAGTAATCCGACGATTGAAGGCGATTTCGAAAATGGCATTTTTGTACTGAACGAAGGCGGATATACGTACGCAAATGCTTCAGTTACTTTCATTTCAAATACCGGAGAAATTCAGAATAATATCTTCGAAGCCGTGAACGGAAGAAAGTTAGGCGATGTTGCGCAAAGCATCAGTTTTCATAATGATTTGGCTTACATCGTTGTCAATAATTCAAATACCGTTGAGGTTGTAAATCGTAATACTTTCGAAAGCGTGGCAACCATCGCAGGCGAATTGTACAATCCGCGCTACATCGAATTTCACAACGGAAAAGGATACATTTCAAATTGGGGTGACGGAAACGTTGCTTCGGATGATTTCGTCGCAGTTGTTGATTTGAATTCAAATTCAATTATAAATAAAATTCCGGTGCCGCAAGGTCCGGAAAGACTCGAAGCTGAAAACGGAAAGCTGTACATTGCGCAACGAGGCGATTACAGCCATGGAAATACGATTTCTGTTTTGGATTTAAATTCTGAAACCATTACTGCAACCATTGATGTAGCAGATTATCCAAACGGAATGGTCGAAGACGGCGGACATTTATTCGTCTTGTGTTCCGGAAAAGCAGCTTGGACAGGAAATGAAACCTCTGCAGCCATGTTCAAAATTAACCTTCAAAACAACCAGATCGTTGACCAGTTTACATTTGAAGATGGTGCTCATCCGACATTTCTTCAGATTGAAAATTCAAAAGTTTATTACACGATTGGCAGCGATATTTACCGCACGGAAACTTCCAATATAGAACCTTCAGCTTCGCCTTTCATTTCAACTTCAGGCGATGAAATGCAGGTTTTGTACGGATTTAATGTAGACAACGGATGGATTTACGCTTGCGATGCAAAGGATTACCAGAGCAACGGTGAGCTTTTCGTATATGCTCTAAACGGAAATTTAGAAAGCAAATATCCGATCAGCGGTATCATTCCGAACGGTGTTTATTTCAATGATTAATTAATTCACAAATAAAATTTATATAATGAAAAACTTTTACAATCATTTTAGTTTTCTGGTCATCGGAATTTTATTCTCAGCGATTACATTCGCTCAGGATTATTCCAACGGGATTATCATCATTAACGAAGGACACTTTGGAGTAGACAATGCTTCACTTTCTTTTTTAACGGATGAAGGAGAACTTACCAACGATATTTTCGGCGCAGCAAATCCGGGATTAGAATTGGGTAATACCGCTCAGGGAATGGGTTTCAACGGTGATAATGCTTATATTGTATTAAATGGTTCAGAAACGATAAGAGTGGTGAACCGCGATACTTTTGAATTAATCACAACGATTGATGAAGGATTGGAAAATCCACGTCATATCGCATTCTACAACGGAAAAGGTTATGTGACCAATTGGGGAGACGCAGGAGATACGGAAGATGATTATGTTGCAATCATTAATTTAGAAACGAATTTAGTTGAAAACACAATTCCGGTTTCGGAAGGTCCGGAAAGAATCATCGAAGTTGACGGGAAATTATATGTTTCCCAGCAAGGTGGTTATGGATACGGAAATACGATTTCGGTAATTGATTTGTCAAACAATACGGTTTCTGAAATCGAAGTTGCAGATGTTCCTTTGTCTATATTAGAAAAAGACGGTTTTCTATATGTAATCTGTGGTGGAAAACAAGCCTGGACAGGTGAAGAAACCGAAGGTGGTTTATTTAAAATTGATTTGGCAGACAATTCAGTTGTAAAACAATATGATTTCGAATTTGGCGATCATCCGGGACAAATGAGTGCAAATGGTGATTTGCTTTATTATGTTTTAGATGGAGGAATTTATACTATAAATTTAAATGATGCTACTCCTGCACCGGCTTTGTTAGTTCAAACTGATGTAGCAATTGCTTATGGATTTAATATAATTGACAACCAAATTTATATCGCTGATGCGATAGATTATGTAAG
>CALLXZ010000286.1 GCA_937875605.1 uncultured Moheibacter sp. | reverse complement strand
AAAATTGTTTTCATACGAATGTGCATACTTATAATCTTTACCATAATCCAAATCTTTCATGAGTTTGGTTGGAGCATTTCGTAAATGAAGCGGAACGGGTAAATTTCCTGTTTGCCTGACAATTTGTTGTGCTTTTCCGATGGCTTCATATGTTGCATTACTTTTTGGTGAATTTGCCAGATAAACAGCACATTGACTCAGAATAATTCTCGCTTCCGGATAACCAATTGTATTGACTGCCTGAAATGCATTATTAGCAATAACCAAAGCTGTAGGATTTGCATTTCCGATGTCTTCCGAAGCAGAAATTAATAATCTTCTTGCAATAAATTTTAAATCTTCTCCGCCTTCCAGCATTCGCGCGAGCCAATAAACAGCACCGTTCGGATCCGAGCCACGGATGGATTTGATAAAAGCAGAAATGATATCATAATGCATTTCTCCGTTTTTATCGTACATCGCCAGATTTTGTTGGATGGTTTGGGTGACGGATTCATTGGTGATTTTTATTTTTTTTGCAGAGGAACTGTTAATCACCAGATCCAATCCATTTAAAAGTTTACGAGCATCACCACCTGAAAAACGGATGAGCGCTTCCGTTTCCTTAACCTCAATTTTCTTTTCGCGCAGAATTTCGTCGTTTGTTATGGCTTTTTCAATCAAATCTTCTAAATCCGTTCTTTCCAAAGCTTTCAAAATATAAACCTGACAACGGGATAGTAGGGCAGGGACGACTTCAAAACTTGGGTTTTCTGTCGTTGCACCGATGAGTGTAATCCATCCTTTTTCTACAGCGCCCAGCAAGCTGTCTTGTTGTGATTTGTTGAACCGATGAATCTCATCAATGAATAAAATAGGTGCACTTTGACCGGAAAATAAATTCTGATTTTTTGCTTTATCGATAATCTCCCGGACTTCTTTAACTCCTGAATTGATGGCGCTCAATTCAAAAAATGAGCGATTTGAAAGTTCGGAAATCATCTGTGCAAGGGTGGTTTTCCCCGTTCCGGGAGGTCCCCAAAAAATCATAGATGCAATGTGTCCGGATTTTAGCATAATGCGTATGGGAGCGTTTTCTCCAATCAAATGTTTTTGATTGATGAATTCATCTAAAACTTTTGGACGCATACGTTCGGCGAGTGGTGTGTTCATTTTGTAAAGTTAAAGAAAATGTGTTCCAATAAAAAGCCCCACAATTTGCGGGGCTCTTACATTTAAATTCTATTAATGAGATTTTTAGTTTACGTCCCAGAATAGTTTGGTAGTCAATTTATCATCTCCAATTGCTGTCGCAGCAGCATTACAATTCTCTCCATTTAATGTATATTCATCCACAGGATAAATATATCTATGAGGAACGTTTTGTTGTGAGAAAGCAGCAATATTTAAAGTAGGAGCATCAAGTCTTCTCCAATGAGACCACCCTTCAAATCCACGATTGTACATCGCTATCCAGAATTGTTTACCAATTTTTTCTTTCCATGTTCCTGGAGCAGAAGAATAAGCAACGTCTGGTTGTGCTAAATAAGTAGCTGCGTCACTTAAAGAAACTCCCCAAAATTCCATAGAAGCGCTTATTGCAGTATTATAGTGGCTTTCAGCAGATCCCCCAACTGAAAATCCTCTTTCGACTGCTTCGGCTAAAAGGAATTCTACTTCTGCATAATCCAATAATGTTCCTGGGAAGTCAGGTGTATGAAGTATATCACCAGCATGGCTGTTCAATTGATAGGAACTTGAATTACCGTAAACAGCACCTATAAATACCCCTGCTCCCATATTTTCAGCAAAATAGTGAGGGCGTCGCGGGTCATTTAATGGATTCATATAGTCTACAATTGTATTTGCAGCCACAAAGTCTGTTCTATTAGATAACACCAAATCTGTATATAAAGGATTGTTGTTTGGCTGTGTTGGTAGATAGAACAAAGAAAAATTGTCTGCATTTGAAGTAAATAAACCTGCATTTACAGCTTCTAAAACTGCTGTTTGTGAAACAGAAGAATTGACATCAGCTAATTGCATGGCTAGTTTTAATTTTAGAGATGCACCAAATTTTTTCCATTTGTAAGAATCACCTCCATAGATGATATCATCAGAGCCAAAAGATTCTGAAGAAGTATTTATCGAAGCAATGTCGGCAGATATGCGACTTAATAAATCTGTGTAAATCGTAGCAGCATCATCATATTTAGGCAATGTGTTTTCTAATCCAAGTAATGCTTCAGAGTAGGGTACATTTCCAAATGTGTCAACTAATACTTGCCAAGCATAAACTTCTAATAGACCTATAATTGCGATTTGATTGTCTTTAACTTCTTGAGGAAAAGAACCTGTCACTGGAGTATCAGCGATTTTTTGTTTTGCATCTTTTAGATCGAACAAAACATCCGTGTAAAGCTCATTCCAAAGTCTCCCGTTAATATTTCTTTCTGTTAAATCGTAATTAGTTTCACCTGTATACGTCGTTTCATTCCAGTATTGTGCAACTAATCTAAAAATATTAGTATTTACATTTGTATTAACCATTTGATCAAACAAACTTTTAGAAGCACTTGTTAACAAGAAAGTCGGAGGGACATCTGAAGGGCTCATAGGATCAACATTCAAACCCTCATAATGGTCATCTGTACAACTGAATATGGAAATTAATCCTATTGCTATTATGTATTTTTTCATTTGTCTAAATTTTTAAAATTCAATTTTTACACTTGCTCCAATCTCTCTAAAAGTCGGGTGAGCACCTGATTGATACCCTTGAACATTCCCAGCACTTAGACCTGCTTCAGGATCTGAATATGGAACTTTTTTATCAATGATCCAAAGATTTCTTCCTATAGCTGAAATGGTGAATTTAGTCATAAATGTATTGTTTATAAGGCTTTCAGGTAAAGAGTAAGACAGAGTGACATTTCTTAACTTCACGTAGGATGCATCATAAACATGGGCGGCGTTTGGAGAACGTCCCCCACCTACATTATATCCCCAAGGGTTATTATATCCATCAAAGGCCTCAACACGGATATCATTTGGAGTTCCATCACTTTTTACACCATTAAGAATTACACCTCCACCGTTTGCTATCGTATTACGGATTGGATTTCCTAAATCATTTAGACCTGCAGTTATGTCATACAAACCGGTAGCGTATCCATACCAAGTGTCTAATGAAAATACATCACCGCCTTTTTGAATATCAATTAAAAAACTTAGACTTAAGTTTTTGTATGTAACAGTATTTCTAATACCTGCGGTCCATTCAGGATTCATATTTCCTATTACTTCAATGTCTTCTGCTATTGCGTATTGTCCATAATACGGATCATTAGGGTCGTCTATAACAACCTTGTTTCCATTGTTATAAACAAAATTAGAACCTCTAATTACACCATAAGCTTCTCCTCTTTGTCCTCCTATTGATAAACCTCCTTGTAAACTTGCTAATTCAAGGTAATCAATTCCTTCTGCTAATTCTTCTACTTCACTATCATTTTTAGCCCAGTTAGCTGTAATGTTCCAGGTGAAATTATTTGATCTTATAGGAGTAAGAGATAATCTAGCTTCTATACCTTTATTTGATAAAGTTCCTGCATTTTGCCAAGAAGAAAGAGATCCGGTTGATGAGGAGTTACTCACACGAGTAATTAAATCAGTTGTAGTTCTGTCGTAGTAAGTTACATCAAAATTCACTCTGTTTTTTAAGAATCCCATCTCAATTCCAAACTCCATTTCTTCCATAGTTTCAGACTTCAGGTTTTCGTTGTTAAAGGTTGCCGGATTACTTGCAGAGCCGATGCTTCCAAAAGAAGCTCCCATCACATACGTATTGTAGAGTTGGTAAGCTCCTGTAGCGTTACCTACTTTTGCCCAACCCCCTCTAAGTTTACCAAACGACAACCAATCTTGGTCAATTAATTCAGAGAATAAAAAACTTCCGGATACTGAAGGGTAATAATATCTGTTATCAGCTACAGGTAAAGAAGAGGATCTATCGGCTCTAAATGAACCATCAATAAAGAATGTATTGTAAAACCCTAAACTCGCTCTTGCATAAAGACCATCTGTTTTTATTGTAGCATCGTATTGATCAATGTCATCCGAAGTCAAAGGATTAACAGAGTTGTTTAAGGCATAAATGCCGGGGATTTTCAAACCTCCGTTTGTAATTCCTTGAAACCAGACCTCTTTATTTACACGAAGATTCCAACCTAAGTTTGCATTCAAATTGATGTTTTCAGTTAAATCTTTGTCAATATTTAGCATAACGTCATAATTGTTTTCAGAAACAGCAGCATCAAATATTTTGTAACGTCCTGTAGAAAAATCTCCTGCAGATCCTACAGCAATTCTCTCTTCACGAGTTTCCGTATAATTGTCAAGAGTAAATCTTCCCATAACACTTAACCAGTCATTGATTTGGTAATCCAAAGCTATATTTCCTGTATATCTATCACGGGAATCGTTTTGGAAATTCTCATAACGTACCCAGTAGTAATTATCTGAATAAGCAGGGGCATAATTACTTCCTTTCCAGTTAGCATTCCAAGTTAAGTTTTTACGGGTTTGGAAGTATGCATTTCGTTGATCTACCATATCAACGTTTACTCCCCACCACTGACGGAAAGCCTGCATTGGATTCCAACTGTCATATCCGGTACCTACCCTACCTAGCCCTTTGTTATTTGTGTAGGTAAATTTTGCACTAACTTTTAAGTCTTCTGATAATAAATAGTCTCCTCCAAAATCTACAGTATTTCTTTTTAAGGTGGCATTTTCTAAACTGCCCTCATGCAAATAATTTGTAAAACCGGCTCTAAATGACCCTTTTTCGTTTCCTCCGGAGAAGGAAGCAGAATTTACATAAGTAGTAGAATTTTTCCAAACGAAATTTGGATCATTCTTTGCGGCAACCCATGGAGTTGCCTGATTAAAAGTTGATAAATCAGGATAGATAGAGTTCCATTGATAAATCATTAAATTTGGATCAAATTCAGCTCCAAACGAAGCGTCTGCTCCTAACTGAGTCCCCATCCCAAAATTATACTGATTTTCATCAAAAAAACCATTTGTAGCGTAAGAACCATCATCCTCAGAATATCCTTGTCCATATCTTTTCTGATATTTAGGCAAAGTTTCATTATCTACTGAACCTACGGTAAAACTAGAATTGACTTCTACACCGATTCCTTTTTTCCTTTTTCCTTTTTTGGTGGTAATCATAATAACGCCATTCATCCCACGTGAACCATATAAAGCAGAGGCGGCCGCACCTTTTAATACGTTTATATTTTCAATATCGTTTGGATTTAAATCTGTTGCAGCATTTCCATAATCAAATCCAGCGCGTCCAGATTCCTGACCAGTAGTATTGAAAGTTTTATCGTTTATAGGTGTTCCATCTACTACAATTAATGCTTGATTACTCCCTACTAATGAGCTGAAACCTCTGATAATCATATTGGAGGATCCACCCATAGATCCGGAAGACTTGATGTCTAATCCCGCTACTTCACCCGAAAGAGCATCTGCGAAGTTAGAAACTGGAACAGCTGAAAGTGTTTCTCCACCAACTTCCTGAGTTGCATAACCCAATGATTTTTTTTCTCTCGTAATACCCAAAGCCGTTACTACAGCTCCTTCTAGTTCAATTGCTCCACTTTCACGAAGTGTAGCATTGTAAACGTTACTTGTTCCTACCGTAACAGTGGAAACATCTAAACCTGATGCCTCGATAGTCAAGACATCACCTTCATTTGCCGATATGGAATAGTTACCATCTGCATCCGTAAAAACTTCCTCGCCGGAAGATGATTTTACACTGGCATCCGGTACTCCAAATCCATAAGGATCAGTTACAGCACCTGTAACTGTCTTTTCTTGTGCAAAGAGAATACCTCCTAAAAGCATTCCGCAAAGCACAAGTAAACCTCTTAACTTTGTACTCATTTGTTAAAGAATTTAATGTTTTATAGAACAAATTTAATATAAATTTAACCAGCTAAACAAAAAACTTTAAACTTATATTTCAATTTTAACTTGATATGAATGTATATGAATCAACAATTTTTAATAGGAAAAATAGAAGCAGGGTGTGATGAGGCAGGAAGGGGCTGTCTGGCCGGACCTGTTTTTGCGGCTGCTGTTATTCTAAAAGAAGATTTTGAAAATGAAGGCATAAATGATTCCAAACAGCTTTCGGAAAGTAGAAGGAAATCCTTAAAAAAAGTAATTGAAGAATCAGCGCTTGCATGGTCTGTTGCTATGGTGAATCCGTTAAAAATTGATGAAATCAATATTTTAAATGCCAGTATTCTTGCTATGCATCATGCGCTTGACGGACTCAATGTAATTCCGGAACACATCATAATTGATGGAAATCGTTTTAAGCCCTACAAAGAAATACCTCATGCCTGTA
>CALLXZ010000285.1 GCA_937875605.1 uncultured Moheibacter sp. | reverse complement strand
GATCCGCCGCTTTCCGTTTCAAAAATTCCTTCCATCGCGGCAAAAGTAACCGGCTGGTATTTTACCACGTTTTTTGCTGCCATATCTCC
This sequence comes from uncultured Moheibacter sp., assembly GCA_937875605.1. GTDB lineage: Bacteria > Bacteroidota > Bacteroidia > Flavobacteriales > Weeksellaceae > Moheibacter. Next base: position 3,463 of record CALLXZ010000285.1, on the reverse strand, counting down.
GGTCGGGAAAGCAACTAAAACAGAAGCAATCAATCCAAAGATAACTCCGTTCTTGACAAATAGTTGTCCGAAACGGCTGTGTTTATTGTTTAATAAATAAAAGGCCCCAACTGCCGCCATAAAAAACGAACTGGTGATGAGCGAACCCATTTGATTATGCAAATAAGAAGGCCATAGCCAGGGATTTTGAAACAATGCTCCGAAATTATTTAAGACAAATTTTCCATTTTCGAGGATTTCATAACCGACCGGATGTTGCATCCAGGAGTGTGTGGCGATGATCAGAAATCCGCTTGCCCACGAACCCAAAAACACCATAAATCCGGAAAGGAAATGCAGTTTTTGTCCTAATAATTTTTCCCCAAACAGAAACATTCCTAAAAAAGAAGATTCTAGAAAGAACGAAAACATTCCTTCCATCGCTAAAGTCTGTCCGATGATACCTCCGGTCAGTTCGGAGAATTTTGCCCAGTTTGTTCCAAATTGAAATTCCATCGGGATTCCTGTTACAACGCCCATTGCGAAATTCAATGCAAAGATTTTCATCCAGAATTTTGCAGCGTGATTATAGTCTTCGTTTTTGGTTTGCAGAAATTTCCATTTGAAAAAGACAATCATAAGGGAAAGACCCATTGTCAATTGAGGAAATAAATAATGAAATGTAATCGTAAATGCAAACTGGAGACGATTGTAAAAAATCATATCTTCCATAGCTCGGGATTTTTAATTACCTCAAATTTACGTTTAAAAACAAATGATGATTAGTGACTTTTGTTACAAAAGAGTGATTTATAACCATTTTAAACACGAGACAAAAATTGTAACAATTGTTACTGCCTGTGAAAATGCCGGATTATACTTTTGTGCGATAAATCTGAAGTCAAATTATGAGCATAACAGTATTCATCGGATTAGTTTTAGCCATTATAGTCGGAATTTCATTGGGTTTGATAGGAAGCGGTGGTTCCATTCTGACGGTGCCGATTTTAGTATATGTGATGGACGTGGATCCGGTGTTGGCAACGGCTTATTCACTTTTTATCGTCGGAGTAACTTCTTTAGTGGGCGGGATTCAAAATGCAGTTCAGAAAAAAGTTGATTTTAAAACAGTTTTGATTTTTGGGATTCCGTCTATTGTAGCGGTTTATCTGACTCGTGCTTATTTGGTTCCGTTGATTCCCGATGTGATTTTTACAATTGGAAATTTTGAATTCACCAAATCCATTGCGTTGATGGTTTTGTTTGCCATTGTGATGATTGCAGCTTCCATTTCTATGATCAAACCCTGTATCGATTGTGATAAATACGAAGAAACCAATTTGAAATACAATTATCCGATGATCCTTTTGGAAGGAGCCGTCGTGGGAGTTTTGACGGGATTGGTCGGAGCGGGAGGGGGATTTTTAATCATTCCGGCATTGGTGCTTTTGGCTCGTATGCCGATGAAACTAGCGGTTGGAACATCGCTTTTTATCATCGCAGCGAAATCTTTAATAGGATTTACGGGAGATTTACAAGGCGGAGAAACCATTGATTGGACTTTGCTATCTACATTTACAGGGCTTTCCACAGTTGGAATTTTCATAGGAATTTTGCTTACTAAAAAAATTGCAGGAAATAAATTAAAAACAGCGTTTGGATGGTTTGTTTTGGTAATGGGAATTTATATATTGGTAAAAGAATTATTTTTCTAAATGCAACAAAAAATCAACCCTTTTATTTTTTCTGTTTTACCGGGAATAGTTGTATTTATTCTGGCGGAATTCGTTTCGTTTTTAAATCCGATTTTAACCGGATTATTAGTGGGAATTTTCATTGGAAATATCGTTAAATTACCTGCTTCGATTCAAACTATTTCGCAAAAAACAGGAAATCGTTTTCTTGAGTTTTCTGTTCTCTTTCTTGCATTTGGAATCAATTATTCGCATCTCACGAAATTGGGTTGGGAGAGTTTGCTGATTATTTTTTTAGTTGTATTCATTGTTTTAGCTGTTACATTTTCCCTGACCAAAAAGCCAATGAACTGGCTCATCGGATTCGGAACTGCGATTTGTGGTTCGTCGGCAATTGCGGCATTGGCCCCCACGCTCAAAAAGGAGAAGGAAGACACGGGAATTGCGATGGCAGTTGTGAATTTATACGGAATGTTGGGAATGGTCATTTTACCATTGGTTTTATTGAAATTAGAATTGAAACCGATTCATGAGGCACTTGTGATCGGTGGTTCGCTTCATTCGGTGGGAAATGTTGCCGGAGCGGGCTATATGATAAGTGATAGAGTAGGAGAATTGGCTGTAACCGTGAAGTTGGCAAGAGTTTCCTTGCTTTCTTTCGGACTGATTTTCTTTAATTTTCTAACGCAAAACCGGAAGAATTTATCTTGGACAAGCTATTTCAAATTGCCTTGGTACATCTGGGGATTTATTTTGATTACGGTTTTGGTTTCATTTGTGAGTATTCCACCAAGTATTTCAGAAATCATAGATATTTCAGGTAAATTATTTTTGACAATTGCGTTGACCAATATCGGAATGCAAATCCGTTTCAGGGAATTGATTCGCTCGGGTAGAGAAGGACTTTTATTCGGATTAGGAATCTGGATTTTTCAGCTATTGCTTATTTCAATTTTTATTCTATTTCTAAAATAAATCTAATTGTAACCAAAGTTACTGTGCGGAAAATTAGCGGATTATACATTTGCATCTGTAAACATATAAAATTATAAAGAGATGAAAATAGAACAAATTTACACGGGATGTTTGGCGCAAGGCGCTTATTATATCGAAAGCAATGGTGAAGCTGTAGTGATCGATCCGTTGCGTGAAGTCCAGCCGTATATCAATAAAGCAGAAAAAGACGGAGCGAAAATCAAATATGTTTTGGAAACGCATTTTCATGCAGATTTTGTGAGCGGTCATTTGGATTTGGCAAAGAAAACCGGAGCAACCATCGTTTTCGGACCAACTGCCAGTCCCGGATTTGAAGCGCATGTAGCAGAAGATGGAGAGGTTTTAAAGGTGGGAAATGTGACGATTAAAGTTATCCATACACCCGGACATACGATGGAAAGTACGTGTTATCTTCTTTCGGATGAGAATGGAAAAGAAATAGGATTATTTACCGGAGATACTTTGTTTATCGGAGATGTAGGTCGTCCGGATTTGGCACAAAAAGTGGTTGCCGATTTGACACAAGACAAATTAGCAGCGCATTTATACGATTCACTTCGAACTAAAATCATGCCTTTGGCAGATGAAATCATCGTTTATCCGGCACACGGAGCAGGTTCGGCTTGTGGAAAAAACATGAGCAAAGAAACCACCGATACACTTGGAAATCAGAAAGCGACCAATTATGCTTTGCAGGAAATGACCAAAGAAGAATTCGTCGAAAAAGTATTGGACGGACTGATGCCGCCTCCGGCTTATTTTCCGGAAAATGTTTTGATGAATATCCAAGGATA
>CALLXZ010000284.1 GCA_937875605.1 uncultured Moheibacter sp. | reverse complement strand
AGAACCCATCATAAAAGCAGGAATTCCTTTGGCGATAAAAGAAGCATGATCAGAACCGCCACCGCTTGGACTTCCCGGAAAGGTTGTTTCAATTTCTTTGGTGATATTTTCAGGAGCTGCGTTTAACCAACGTGAAAGAAAATCATAGGATTTCTCAAATCCGCCTCCGTTTATACGTGTAATTCTTCCCGTTCCGCTGTCAAAATTGAAGACAGCTTGTGTATTTTGGATGATTTCAGGATGATCCTCTACGAAAGCACGTGAGCCATTCAGTCCTTGCTCTTCACTTCCCCAAAGACACACCAAAATCGTTCTTTTATTATCCGGATAAAATTTCCGGAGCATACGAGCCGCTTCCATTACCGTAATCACGCCCGTTCCATTATCCGTAGCGCCCTGACCGCCATCCCAGGAATCCAAATGCGCCGACAAAATCACGTATTCATTCGGTTTCTCTTTTCCTTTTATTTCAGCAATCGTATTGTAAACCGAAGCATTTCCATTGAATTTCGATTGAACATTTACCGATAAATTGGGCTTTTTCCCCTTTTCTGCTAAACGATATAATTGATTGTATTCTTCCTGAGCGATGTCAATCATAGGAATATTTTTCGTTTTTGCACCAAAAATTCGATTTGCTCCCATGATGCCCGTCCAGTTGGAAATGGCAATTACTACAGCTCCGTTTTCTTCCAGATAGAGCGGAAGCGTGTTAGTATTGTAGCCGGTTAAATCCATCGATTTTTTCCATGCTTCGGATTGATTTTTCTTTTCCTCCGTAATTTTTTGGTAGGAAGCTTCCGTTGCAAATTCTTTGTATTGATAATCAGAACGTCCATAATTTTGATTTTGCGAAATCAAAACAATTTTTCCTTTTACTTTCGGAACCCAACTTTTAAATTCAGCTTCGGAATTAAAAATGGGCATGGCGATGACTTCTGCGGTAATAGGTTTTTTAGTTGTGGGTGACCAGGCAAGCTGCATCGCATCCAGTGATTTCACATAAGGTGAAACCATATCGATGTGCGAAATTCCTCTTTCCCAAGCTCTCCAGGTTCCAAATGCTTCATTGCGCGCCGGAATTCCCCAATTTTTAAAAATATCAACTGACCAATTATGCGAATCTTCCATCTGAGAAGATCCTACCAGTCGCGGTCCGATTTCATCCAATAATTCATGCGCTAATTTTTCCAACTGCGAATGGTCTTCTGTTTCGTTTACAAATTTTTCAATTACCGGCTGAAGTTTGTTTTCTGTTTTTTGCTGGGCAGTTACGCCGGAAACGTACAATAAAAGGATAAATAAGGAAATAGTTTTGAATCGTATCATGTGTGTTTGTTTTAATTTTCTAAAGATAACAGATTCATTCAAAAATTCAAA
>CALLXZ010000283.1 GCA_937875605.1 uncultured Moheibacter sp. | reverse complement strand
GAGCTGATGACAAAGCGGGCGTTGCGGAAATCGTTACGGCTGCAGAATATTTAATGGCACATCCTGAAATCAAACACGGTAGAATTGCCATCGGATTTACGCCGGACGAAGAAGTAGGTCGCGGTGCAGATTTCTTTCCAGTTGAGAAATTCGGAGCGGAATGGGCTTACACGATGGACGGAAGCGAGATTGGCGAATTGGAATATGAAAATTTTAATGCGGCTTATGCACACATCACTTTCAAAGGGAAAAGCGTGCATCCCGGATATGCAAAAAACCAAATGGTCAACGCCATCTCCATGGCAAGAGAGTTTGCAGATCAATTACCAATGGACGAAGTTCCTGAACTGACCGACGGAAGAGAGGGTTTTTTCCATTTAAATGATTTTGAAGGAAATGTTTCGGAAGCAAAATTGCAATACATCGTTCGCGATCATGATATGATTCAATTCGAAGCACGTAAAAAATTGATTGAGGAAATTGTTGCTGAAATGCGAAATGAATACGGCGAGGACAATATTCTTTTGGAAATGAAAGACCAGTATTTCAATATGGTTGAAAAAGTAAAGGAAAAGTTCCAATCAGTTGAAATAGCTGAACAGGCTTTGAAAGATTTGGGAATTGAACCCAACATCAAACCGATTCGCGGCGGAACGGACGGTTCACGTTTGAGCTTTATGGGATTGCCTTGTCCGAACATTTTCGCAGGCGGACATAATTTCCACGGTCCTTACGAATATGTTCCTTTGCAATCCATGGAAAAAGCTGTAGAAATAATTGTCCGAATCGGCGAATTGGTTGCGAAGAAAGGATAATTTAGAAATTTGATTTTAGAATATAGAATCCTCCAAGATTTTGAAAACCTTGGAGGATTTTTCTTATCTTTAAAAACGAAACTTCTCTACCATGAAAAAATTATCACTTCTTATTTTGATTCTACCTTTTCTGGGTTTGGCGCAAGTGGATTCTTTGATTTTGAAAAATCAAACGATTGATGAAATTCTTAAAAACAGAATGCC
>CALLXZ010000282.1 GCA_937875605.1 uncultured Moheibacter sp. | reverse complement strand
TGGTGAATCTGGAAAAAGATGCAGACAAAATTTTAAGAGTTTTGGACAAATCAAAAGGAGCTTGTCTTGTAACAAATTCCATCAAAACGGAAATTGAATTGATTCCTGAAATTATTTAAACGAAAGAAATGAAAAATTTGATTCTAATGGTTTGCTCGTTATTCTTTTTGAACTGCCACTCCCAACAAACGGATAATGTGAAAAAAGAATCGGTTGCCGGTTTTAAAAAAGCTTTGGAAAAGGAAATTCAGTTGGTGGATGTGCGAACACCTTCCGAATTTAGCGAAGGCTATATTTCATATGCAGAAAATATAAACGTGATGGCTTCCGATTTTGAACAAAAAATTCAAAAATTAGACAAAGAAAAGCCGGTTTATATCTATTGTCGAAGCGGACAGCGTAGTAATAAAGCGGCACAGAAAATGAAGGAGTTGGGTTTTGAAGAAATTTATGATTTGGAAGGTGGAATTTTGGCTTGGGAAAAATCAGGTGAGAATCTGAGTAAATAAATCAAATAAGAAATGAATAATAAACCTCCAAAGTTTTAAAATTTTGGAGGTTTATTATTCATTTTTTATTTGAAATTATCTGAATTTATATCCTGTTTCGGGCATCTGGGAAAAAGAATTTTCCGGTAAATCAATGGCAATTGCTCGTCCATCCAATTTTGGATCAATCGTCCCTTTTTCTTTCAAATAGTCTTTGACCGCATCGTGAAGTGTAAAGGGTTTTAATTCCACATTTTCAGCGTTCGGCATACGGCATAGAAAGTGCATCGGTTCGCCGGTTCGGTTACAAGAAGCCATTTTATATGTTTTGTTCAAATCGAGTAGTTTTCCTTTGATTTTTACTTCCAAAACCCGCTCACCAAATTCTTTGGAACTATCAAATTTTAATGTCATTTTGGAAAATCGCACCAACCATCCGCCAAAACGTTCTGCCGGATTTTTGGCATATACATTATGAATTTCTTTTTCCAACCAATTTTTAATTTGTTCTCCGGTTACTTCACCCACTTTCATCCGTTCATCTACTGGGAGCATCCGCCAAATATCTTCCTGTGTGATAGCGGCTTTTCCGGTTTCATCGGGCACAATGGGAACGCCAAAACGAAAACCGTTGGAAACAGCGAAATCGGCACCCGATTTCCATAAAAGTGCATCCGTAATGAAATTATCCATCGGATTTTCAACGACCAAATACCGATAGAGCGGAGTAGAGGTATGCCCCAGAACTTTTTGCATTTCGGATTTATAAGGTGAGGTTTCTTTGTCAATTAAGGCTTGAAATTCTTCATCTGCCGGATATTTTTTCGGATCAACTTCGAGTAACTCATATTCATAACCGACTATTTTTTTGTTTTTAAATTTTAAATCCAGTTTTCCGACAAATGAACCAAATGCACCCGGCTCAACGACTTTGGCATACTTTCCTACGATCGGTTTTCGGATGCGTTCATGTGTGTCATTTCCCAAAATAAAATCAACGCCTTTCACTGCCGGATTATCGGCTAAAAGAACTTGTTTGGAAATTCCGA
>CALLXZ010000281.1 GCA_937875605.1 uncultured Moheibacter sp. | reverse complement strand
GCTTCAAAAGTAGGAACAGATATTCTCAAAAAAGGCGGAAATGCAGTGGACGCATCTGTTGCTGTTCAGTTCGTTTTGAGTGTCGTTTTGCCTATTGCAGGAAATATCGGTGGTGGTGGATTTTTGGTTTATAGAAGCGCCGATGGTCAATATGATGCGTTGGATTATCGGGAAAAAGCACCGGGAAAAGCAACCGAAATGATGTATCTGGACAAAGAAGGAAATCCGATTACGGATTTGAGTTTGTTCGGACAATTAGCGGCTGGTGTTCCCGGAACGGTTGACGGAATGGTGAAAGCGCATGAAAAATATGGAAAATTAAGTTGGGAAGAATTGATTCAACCGGCAATTGATTTAGCCGAAAAGGGTTTTCCAATTACCGCAGCTCAAGCAGAAGAATTTACCTACAGTTATAAAAATTTTGAAAAATGGAATGCTGAAGGAACAGCTTTTACTGAAAAAAAAGAATGGAAAAAAGGTGATGTATTGATTCAAAAAGAATTAGCCGAAACATTAAAATTAATTCAAAAGAATGGTAGGAAAGGTTTTTACGAAGGAAAAACGGCTGATTTAATCGTAAACGAAATGAAGAGCGGGAACGGAATTATTTCGCTTGAAGATTTAAAAAACTACGAATCTATTTGGCGAACTCCGGTTACGGGAAATTATAAAGATTTGAAAATCATCTCTATGCCACCGCCATCAAGCGGAGGAATAGCTTTGATTTCGCTTTTGCATTCTGTTGAAAATTATCCGTTAAAAAAATGGGGATTCCAAAAGGATTCTACTGTTCAAGTAATGGTGGAAGCGGAAAGAAGAGTTTATGCAGACCGTGCGGAATATTTGGGTGATCCTGATTTTTATAAAGTTCCACAAAACGAATTAATTCAAAAAGAAAATTCAATTAGTCGAATGATTAATTTTTCTTTTAATCACGCTACACCAAGTTCTGAAATTAGTGCAAGCCAATTTAACCCAAAAGAAAAAGAGGAAACCACGCATTATTCGATCGTGGATAAAGACGGAAATGCTGTGTCTGTTACAACTACTTTAAATGGTGGATTTGGCTCATTTGTTGTAGTGAAAGGAGCCGGATTTATTTTGAACAATGAAATGGATGATTTTTCCGTAAAACCCGGTTCACCAAATATGTACGGATTGGTAGGCGGAAAAGCAAATGCGATTCAGCCTCATAAACGAATGCTCAGTTCCATGACACCCACGATTTTAGAAAAAAACGGAAAACTCTTTATGGTAGTGGGAACGCCGGGCGGTTCCACCATCATCACATCGGTATTCCAAACGATTTTAAATGTGGTGGAATTTGATATGAATATGCAAGAAGCGGTAGCGGCACCCAGGTTTCATCATCAATGGCTTCCGGACGAAGTTTTCATAGATAAAACGGCTATTTCTGATTCCGACCGTAACATTTTAACCGAGAAAGGATACAAATTAACGGAGAGAAGTCCTTGGGGAAGAGTAGATGGTATTTTGATGAAAGATGATGGAAGTATGGAAGGCGGAGCTGATCCACGTGGAGATGATTTTGTGAGTGGATTCTAAGTTGGTCTGAGAGAACGGAAGTATTGATTTGTGGGAAATTCGTATAAACTTGAAACTATAAAAAATTAATAAAAACAATAAAATAATTAATACAAAATGAATAAATTTTTAATGACGCTGGGATTTGCTTTTATGCTTTCTTTCAGTGGTTTCGCGCAGCAAACAGCAAAAGAAACGACCATGCAGGCATGGTACAATTCGGATAAAGAAGCAAGTGGAATTTTTGGTGTCAATACAGAAAAAGCGCATGCTTTCTTAAAGGAAAAGAATCGAAAACCGGTTGAATTAATCGTGGGTGTTTTAGACGGTGGTGTTCAGGCAGATCATGTGGATTTGAAAGACAACATGTGGGTAAATCCAAAAGAAAAAGCCGCAAACGGAAAAGATGATGATAAAAACGGATACATAGATGACATTCACGGATGGAATTTCATAGGAGGTGCCGACGGCAAAAACGTAGATGGTGATACACTGGAGAAAGTTAGGATTTATAAATATACCTATCTCCCGATGTTTGAAGGAAAAGATGCTGCAAAAAATGCAGAAAACAAATCCAAAAATCCGAAAGCATTTGCTGATTATGAGAAAATCAAAGCAGAAATTTCAAAGAAAATTTCTGAAGCTAAAGGTTACCTTCCACAGTATCAAGGAATGATGGATATGGTGAACAAAGGTTTTCCTGCATTGATAAAGGACTTTGGAGATAATCCGGTTACGGAAGAAAATTTAGGAAAATACACCCCAACAGAAGAATCCATGTCCGGGATGCAAATTTTCGCATTCATTCCGAAAGATTATTGGGAAGGAAAAACCATGCAAGCCATTTACGATGAATTGAAGGAAGAATTTCAAGGCGGGTTGGATTATTTGAATGGACAAATCAATTATCATTATAACGTAGATTTCGAATCCAGAGGAATAGTTGGCGATCATTACGATGACAAAAAGGAAAAAATTTATGGAAATCCTAATGTAGAAGGACCCGATGCCGGACATGGAACGCACGTAGCAGGATTGATTTCAGCGGTACGTGGAAACAACAGGGGAATTGACGGGATAGCCGGAAACCATGTAAAAATTATGGGCGTACGAACCGTCCCAAATGGAGACGAACGAGATAAAGATGTTGCGAATTCCATTCGTTACGCTGCAGATAATGGTGCTAAAGTCCTGAATATGTCGTTTG
>CALLXZ010000280.1 GCA_937875605.1 uncultured Moheibacter sp. | reverse complement strand
CTGGAAGATACCTTAAATCCTCAGCCGTTTTATTTTTCGGAGAATTCTAATTCTTTTGTGGAAATGGTAACCACACAGAAAATCCCGATTGTAGATTTGATTTATGCAAAAGTAAAAGGCATCGAAAAAGAAACTGAAACTTTTAATCTGGAAGAATTCATAACCGTAAAAGGAATCAAAGCACAAGGAAATCAATTGACTTCTTATAAAATCAAACAAATTAATCTGCATCCCGCACCTGAAGAACTCGAAGAAGAGCCAATTCCGGAAATAGAACCCGACGATTTGGACGGCTTGAGCGGCGAACAGGCCTCTTTATTCGATTTTCCGGGTCAACCTTCTGAAACAAATAACGAAGAAAAAGAGAATGAAGATGATTAAAATTAATTACATGTTGAATCGTTTTTATTCTAATGCTTTATACAACAATACATTATACAATTTTTAAATGGCATTAATCACAATCATCATCATAGGAATTACGGTTTTATTTAGCTTAAGAGGATTTAATGATTACAATCTTTTTGAACGTTTCAAATTCCAGCCGCAAGCCATCACCCAAGGAAAACAGTACGACCGTTTACTGATGTCGGGATTTCTTCATGTGGATATGGCGCATCTCATTTTCAACATGATTACACTGTATTTTTTTGCAACTCCTGTCATTCAGTTTTTTGCTATTCAGTTTGGAAGAGATATAGCGACGGGTTCCGTTGTGTTTGCTGTGATTTATTTATTGTCTATTCTTGGTGGAAATTTTACCGCTTTGTTTTTCCAGAAGAATAATCCTGTTTATTCGGCAGTTGGGGCTTCAGGTGGTGTGATGGGAATTGTTATGGCCGCCATTGCTATTTTTCCAAACGAATTGCAAATCTACGGATTCATTCCCGGATGGCTTTTTGCAATTATTTATTTGGGATATTCGGTGTATGGTGTTCAAAAACAATTAGGAAATATCGGACATGAAGCGCATTTAGGAGGTGCCATTGTGGGATTGGTGATTCCATTGGTGATTTATCCTGAATTGTTTGAACAAAACATGAAATATATTTTAGGCATGTTGGTCCCGATCGCAGCTTTGTTAATACTGGCAATTAGAGGAAGGAAATAAATACGAAATTCAAGATCCTAAATTCGTTCAGAGATAATTTTTCAATTCCACTAAATTATCAATTACCGGAACTTCTTCTATCCACAGATGATTTTCATTTAACGGATTAAAAAATATGGCTTTCATCCCAAAACGGGTTGCCCCAATGACATCTGCAATCCAATCATCTCCGATATAAATTGATTCGTCCGGTTTTGCTCCGGCTTTTTCGATGGAGACCTGAAAGGCTTTTGGATTGGGTTTTGGAGCACCGGCTCCTTCGGCAGTTGTGATGGTTTGGATGTAATTTTTGACGATACTTTTGTTGATTTTATCATGCGTTACTTCTTCAAATCCATTGGATAAAATATGCAACGAATATTTGTCTTTCAAGTATTCGAGAATTTCTTCGGCTCCTTCTACCACATAATTTGAAAGCGTTACTTCGTCCACAAATCTTCGTTCGTAATCGAGTGCGAATTCGGCATTTGGAATTCCAAGATTGGCAAATGCTTCCGGAAAACGTCGTGTACGAAGTTCATCTTTGGTCACTTTTCCATCCCGATAATCTGCCCAAAGCTGTTCGTTGCTTTCATAATAAAACGGATAAAATTCGTCAAAAGAATAACCGAATTTTTCTTTTACCTGAAACTCTTCGTAGAGTTTAACCAAGGTGATTTTCGCATTTCGTCGATAGTCCCAAAGGGTATTGTCCAAATCAAAAAAGACATGAGTGATATTTTCCATAAGTTGGCAAAAATAGAAAGTTTAATGTTTAAAGTTCAAGGTTCGGCGTTAATTCTTAGTTTTGTTTAATTATTCTATGAAAAGTTGAAAATTAACCGAAAACAATTTCAAACAAAAAACTTCAAGGGCGTACTTTCTTTGCTTGCCGGAAATACGATTTCTAAAATAATTGTAACGGTTGGGGGAATGATTCTCGCTAATTACTATGGACCTGAAAGTTATGGGATTTACAGTGTTTTTTTAAGTTATATCATGATTTTACCTGTTTTATCGGGGCTTCGACTGGACAATGTCATGATTATGCAGCGTGGTAGTAAGGAAATCCGTAATCTCTTTAGTGGAATTGTGGTGATTACGCTTGTATTGACTTTTGCATTTATTTCGGTAATGGCAGTTGTGAAGTTGTTGAATGTCTATTCGTTTCAGATGTCGTATTATATTTTGGGACTAACCGGATTGGGTGCTGTTTTGACGGGATGGAATTTGACGCAGAACAATATGTTTACGAAATACAAATTGTTCAAACAAATCTCTACCGCATTTATCATTTCATCAGTTGTTTCGGTGGTTTTTCAAGCGATTTTTTACTTTTCGGGCTGGGAAGAAAATGGATTGATTTATGGTTGGATAGTGGGTTTAATGGCTTCTTTTCTTTATAATTTGAGCGTTTCAAAAGGTCAATTGATCCAAATCAATGTTCTTGAATTTAAAAAAAGTGTGGGTGAACATATTAATATCGTTCATTATACCTATCCGTCTGATTCCATCAATGCGATTGCCAATAATATTTTACCGATTTTAGTCATCGGTTATTTTGCGGCATCTGAAGTGGGGCTGTACGGAATGGCGTTTAAGATACTTTCGGTTCCGCTGGTATTGCTTTCTGGTTCGGTTTCCCGGGTTTATTTTCAGAAAGCTGTTTCGTTAAATCGTACGGATAAAAAAAGCTTGAAAAAGTTGACTTATAAAGTAATTTTCAGCAATGTTGCTATCATCTTTGCTTTTGTCTTCTTTATGAATACGATTGGGATGTATGCATTGGATTGGTTTTTAAAGGATAGTTGGAATGGTTTGGGGAGTTATGTTTTGGCCTTGTCATTTTGGATTTTGGCAAGGAGTGCATTGAATCCGATCGCGTCACTGATTGTGGTGCTTAATAAAAACCATTTTTCATTGGTTTTCAATATTTATTTGTTATTGGTCAATTTCGTTGCGATATACTTGGGTGTGCTGAAAAATGATTTTCTATATTGCGTATGGTTTTTCTCGATTTTTTCGGGAATAGGTTATTTAGTTTTATTGGGAGTGGTTTTAAGTAATTTAGATCAAAAGCAAAAGAAGATTTAAACCTAACAGACTTAAACTAATTTAATTTTAGGCAAATTAAGTAACTTTGCGAATCATATTTAACATACCCTATCTATGTGTGGTATTTCCGGAATATTTACAAAAGATCTTGTTGAAGGTGCAACTATTTATGAGTCTTTAAAATCAATTCAACACAGAGGTCCTGATAATTCTATAGTTGGAGCTTATAAAAATCAGCAATTTAAATTTTTATCTTGCCCTATTTCAGGTGATTTCACTAAAGATAAATATCCGGATTGTCGAGAGATTTTATCGGACAATTGGATTGGATTTAATCGTCTTTCTATCATTGATTTATCTTCTAACGGAGATCAACCTTTCTATGACCTATCCACTCAAACAGCATTCATGCTGAATGGTGAGGTTTACAATTTTCTCGAATTAAAAGAAAATGAATTAAAAGGTGAAAATTTCTTCTCCAGTACAGACAGTGAAGTTGCTTTTAAATTATACCTTAAATATGGGGATGATTTCGTATATAGATTGAGAGGAATGTTTGCAATCACCATCGTGGACTATCGGACTCATAAGGTCAAAATATGGAGAGATCCGATGGGCATCAAACCCATGTATTATTTCATTGATAAAAATCAATTTATCTTTTCATCGGAGATGAACGGGATATTTAAAACCAAGAAAGTTCAGAAAGAAATAAACCCAAAAAACCTTGCCCACATATTCTATTTACACTCTAATTTTGCGCCTAATACACTTTATAAATCTATCCAAATTATTGAGCCGGGGCAAAAAATTGAGGTGAATTTCAAGAATTTTGAAATTAAAAAAGAAAAATACTGGACGTTGAATTATCAACCTCAGCACAATGAAATCTCAAAAGAAGAACTTATAAATGATTTAGATAAAATCACAAGTATTTCATCTATAGCAGATGTGAAACAAGCTTTGATGTTAAGTGGAGGATTAGACTCAGGTATTTTAGCTCATTTTCTAAAAAAGCACAACCCCGGAATGGAAGCAATTACCATTTACAACGAAAATACCGAACATGTAAATGAATTGTTTTTTGCAGAAAAAACAGCATTATTAAATAAAATACAACTATCAAGTTTTGAAATTCCGGATTCGGTTGATTTGAAAACACTTTATGAATATGCTGTTACAGAAGAAGAGCCAAGTGGCTCGATTGAACCGGCATATTATATTTCCAAAAGAGCGCATAAAGAGGGATTCAAAGTTTTGTACAGCGCATTGGGACTTGACGAGTTGTTTTATGGTTATAAATTTTACAGCCAGATTAAAAAATGGGCTCCTTATCAAAATTTATTTTCCAATCATTTCAAAATAGCTTTAACTGGAAAAAAGCGATGGAAATATGATGAAATGACTTCTTTAGGGTTATTTGCATTGCCTATGATTACAAGAAGCGCCATGAGTTGGAATGAAATTAAATCTTTATTCGGAAATAATGACTGGGAACATCCGGTGGAGAGCTTCTTAGAATCAGTTCCCTCTTCTTTTTATGATATGCCAATTTTAAAACAAATGTCTTGGCTTGACTTAAACTTTTACATAGGATCCTATCATACATTTCGCTCCGATCAACCGTCCATGAAAAACAGTATAGAAATGCGCTTTCCTTTTTTGGATCATTTGTTCATTCAAAAATACTTTAATCAAGTTTATACGGATCGGAATTTAACCCATACAAACAATAAGCCTTATATAAGAAAAAACCTCGGCCATTTACTTGATAAGGACGTACTGACAATGCCCAAAAAAGGATTTACTATGCCAAAAGAAAAATGGATGGAGAGCTTGCCTGATTTAAACCAGTATTCAGAATTATTTGAGAATTTATTTGGTTCGAAGTTTTCACCAAATGATTGGGCAAATAGTTCTACTAAAAAATGGTTTTTATTTTCTACTTCAGAATTACTAAAAAATGAAAATTAAAAGACCGTTACATATCCTTTTAATTTCTAGTTGGTTTCCATCAAAAGTTAATCAATTTGCAGGTGATTTTGTGCAAAGACACGCAAAGGCTATTTCCAGTTTACATCAAGTTACTGTTATGTATGCAATTGGTAGTTTCCAAAGTAAGGAATTAGAAGAAAACGTCTATGAAAAAGGTAATTATAAAGAGATTGTAATTGTTTTCCCAAAATCCAAATATAAACTTATCAATGGTTTTCGTAAATGGAAAATTTATTTAAAAAAACTAAAAGAAATAGGAAGTTTTGATTTAGTTCATGTGAATGTAACTTATCCCATCGGACTTTTGGCTCTTTATCTGAAGAAAGTTAGAAATTGTTCTTACGTGATTACAGAGCACTGGACTGGTTATTTACCTCAAGATCCGAACAAAATTGAATACTTCCGAAAATTCGCCACCCGAAAAATTTTGGAAAACGCTTCCTACCTTTTGCCTGTTTCTGAAAGTTTGGGTGAAGCATTATTAAAATACGGAAAAAATAAAAACTTGAAAGTAATTCGAAATGTGGTTGACACCACTATCTTTCAATTCAAGCCTGACCATCAAAACCCCATATTTAAGTTTTTACATATTTCAAATCTAAGCTACCAGAAAAACATAGATGGTATGCTGAACGTTTCAAAAAGGCTTTGGGAGGAAGGATACGAATTTATTTTTGAGTTAGGTGGAAACGGAGATTTAACACCTTTGTATGAT